>JAITEX010000157.1 GCA_031281765.1 Eubacteriales Family XIII. Incertae Sedis bacterium
GTAGTATGGTATTTAATTTTGCTATAAAATAAAGCCCGGCGCATGTCCGGGCTTTACGCTCTATTCTATGATGGTATAATCGGATGCGTTACTCTGCAGCCTCGTCGGCTTCCGCCTCATCATCGGCTTTTTCCGCTTCCGGCTCGGCCCCGGTTTCAGCTTCGGGAGCTTCCGGTTCTGTCTCAGCCTTGGCTTCCGCTTCCTAAAAGACTTCCGCCGCTTCTTCCGCGCTCTCGCCCGGCTCCGCGTCGGCGTCCGGCATTTCGAACTCGGGGTCCTTGCGCTCCGCTTCCGCTTCCTCAAAGACTTCCGCCGCTTCTTCCGCGCTCTCACCCGGCTCCGCATCGGCGTCCGGCATTTCGAACTCAGCGTCCTTGCGCTCCGCTTCCGCTTCCTCAAAGACCTCCGCCGCTTCTTCCGCGCTCTCGCCCGGTTCCGCGTCGGCATCCGGCATTTCGAACTCGGCGTCCTTTTCTTCCGCTTTCGAGGCGGCGGCGGCAAGAGCCGCGTCCTCATCAGCCTTGTCAACGGTCTCCCTGATGCTCAGGCTGATACGGCGGCGCTCCCTGTCTATCTCGAGTATCTTTGCCATCACTTCCTGGCCGACCTCGATCTCGTCCGTGATATTATCCACGCGGCGATGAGCGATTTCCGAAATATGCACGAGGCCGTCAAGCCCGGGTTCAAGTTCCACAAATACGCCGTATTCCTTGATCTGCACGGCGCGGCCCTTGATGATTTGGCCCGGGGTGAACTTCTCCCCGATAATGGACCACGGTTCCGGCAGGTTCTGCTTGTAACCGAGGGAAATTTTTTCTTTCTCCTTGTTCATCGAAAGGACCTTGACCTTAATCTCCTGATCAAGTTCGAGCATTTCGCTCGGGTGGCGCAGCTTGCCCCACGAGATCTCGGAGATATGCAGGAGCCCGTCGATGCCGCCGATGTCAACAAAGGCGCCGTACTCTGTAAAGCGCATTACTTTACCGTCAATGACGTCCCCGACATGAATCGTATCCCAAATTTCCATCATAAGCTTCTGCCGCTCTTCATTCAGCACAGCCTTGTGCGAAAAGACGACCTTATTGCGCTTCTGGTCTACACGCATCACTTTGACGGGCAGGGTTTTGCCGACGTAGTCGGCCGCCGTTTCGATATAACGGTCGGAAATCTGGGACATCGGGATAAAGCCCGTAATCTCTCCCATGGCCGCGATAACGCCGCCGTTGACTTCCTTGACAACCGTCACTTCGAGATTCGAGCGATCCTCGAGCGCCTGATTGATGTCGTCCCAATGTTCACTGATGATGACGCGCTTTTTCGAGAGAAGGATATTACCGTCCCCGTCATCAGTTTTGAGAACCTTTGCCTGAACTTCATCCCCTTCTTTGAACACATCATGAAGGGTCTGTTCCGGTTCGAGCGAGACCTCGTTTTTCGGAATGACTCCGTCCTTTTTGCAACCGATGTTTACGATCACGTCACCGTCGGTGACCTGGATCACCTCGCCCGTGACGATGTCACCGTTCCGCGGGAGCTTCAACGCTTTGTCAATCTCCTCCATGAACTCGAACATCGGATTGTTCTCATTGTTTTCATTGCTAAACTGCTTCATTCTGGTAATAACCTCCTTAATTATGCCGTCGGGCGTTGATGCGCCCGCAGTTATCCCTATTTTATTACAATCAAATATTTCATGCAACGGTAAATCGTTGATATTATCAACAAAAAACGTGTTTTCGCACCGTTTTTTTGAAATTTCATATAATTTTCGTGTATTTGAGCTGCTTTTATCGCCGATTACGAGCATGGCGTCAACTTTGCCCGCGAGATCCCTCGCCGCCAACTGGCGGTTTTTTGTCGCGCTGCATATCGTATTGTGGACGGAAATCCCGGGGAGGCTCGTGAGAATTTTTGCGATACTCTCAAATTGCTCCGCGTCAAACGTCGTCTGTGACACCACCGTGACGCCGCGCCCCTCCTCCGGCATACTATTTTTTGCGTCCGCTTCCGACGCGATAATGAGCGCGGTCCCGCCGCACCAGCCGCTGATGCCCCGCACCTCCGGATGGTCCGCGTCGCCGACGATAACGATGCGGTCCCCCGCCTCGTACGCGTCCCGGACTATCTCCTGAATCCGGCGTACCTTCGGGCAGGTTGCGTCGATGATCTGTACCTGTTTCTCCGCGGCCGTATCAAAAAAAAGCTTCCCCTCTCCGTGCGAACGCACAACGGCGAACGCGCCAAAGGGAAGCTGGTCTATCTGTTTCGCAGTAATAAGCCCCTCGGATTCGAGCTTCGCGGTCACGTCACGATTGTGGATAAGAGAGCCGACCGAATAGACGGGCGCGCCCGCGCACCGCCCCTCGCGCACCGCGCGCAAGGCCGTCTCGACAGCGTTCCTGACGCCGAAACAAAACCCGAGATGTTCCGCTGTAAGTATGTCCAACCGCGCCGTTACTCTGCGGATTCTTTATCCGCTTTCTTTTCCTTTGCTATAAACAAGCTGAGAAACAGCAGGATACCCGCCAGCAAAAACCGTCCCGTCCGTTGCGGCTTCTTGCGCTTCTTTATCTCGTCATTGAAAAATTCTGTTTCCATTGAGTTCTTTCTCTTTTCGCGGGCGGAACCGTCTCCGCTCGCCCTCTGCCTGCGACAACTTCTTGTCTTATTATAGCATAAGAGAAACGGCTACTCTGATAATTCCGGCGACGTCTTCGATATGCTGAATTCCCGGCTGATAAGGGCGATGCCGCCGTACTCGTCATGCGCTTCCCAGCTCGCCGTGTACTCCCCGGGGCCGAGGGCATCCATGATGTCCGCGCCTATCTCTCTGCCGGAGCCGCTTGCGGCCACTTTGCCGTCCGCGCCCTCTACCCGCCATTCACGGATCCTGCCCGCGCTAAGGTCAAGCCGCGCGCTTCCGGGGTTTTCCGTGCCGGAGGAGCCCCCGGCATTCTCAAACACTATTTCCGCGTCCGGCGCGTAGGCCGGTATATCCTGATCCCGGGCCGGCGCTGACAGGGCCGGGGTGGGGGCGTCGGTTATGACGGCGTTCACCGCGTACGCGCCGCCCGCAAGCGTGATGGCAGCCGTAAACGCCGCCGCGACTTTCACCGCGCTTACGCCGCTCACGCCCGGGCCCGATTGCCCGGGCGGCGGCCCCGCCTGCAGAGCCGCCACTATTTTCCCGTCGCAGACCGCGAACAGCGCTTCTTTGCGCAGGGGCGGCAGCGAGGAGGCAATATCCCTTCTCACCGCACCCTGCACCTCCGTGCCGAACGCCTCATTCTCAAGCATCGTTTTCATCTTCCTTTTCGCTTTCATAATATTGGTGCCAACCGTCCGCTGCGTGATTTTCAGCGCGTCCGCAATATCCTTATAGGCCATATCGCGGTAATAATACATAAAGAGGCAGAGCCGCTGCTTTTCAGGCAGCCGCTCCATCGCCGAGCGGACCGCCGTAACGCGCTCGGCGCTTTCAAACTCATCCTCCGGCACGCCCTCGCTCGTGACGAGGGCGTCCTCGTAATCCTCAATGCTGACCGTCACCGCGCGTTTCTTCCGGTTGAAGCTGTGGCAGGTATTCGCGATAATGCGCGAAAGGAAGGCGTAAAACGCGAGCGGGCTGCGCAGCTTCGGGATCGAACGATAGAAATTCAGCACCGTTTCCGACACTGCGTCGTCCACGCACTCCTTATCGTAGAGCAGCGTCTTGCACTGATAGAAGATGTCATCGATATATTTCCGGTATAATGTCTCGAACGACAGCACATCTCCCCGCATCGCCCTTTCGATGGTCCTCGTCAGGGCTTCGCCGGAGAGATTGCCGCCTATTCTGTTTGTCGTGTTGTTACTCATGTCCGTTATTATGCAGACGCCTTTCCGCGGCCGAACGCCAGCTTCAGCGCCACCGCCTCGGCCGCAATCGCCGCTGCGTTGACAACGGACCATCCGTCCGCAAGCACCATATTCAGCCGGACGTCCTCCGTCAGGAAGAATAGTATCATGCCGATTGCCGCAAGCGCCGTACCCGCGATAAGCCACGGCATTTTGACGATGCGTTGCGCGCTCGCAGGGGTTTCGTCCTCACGGCGCGCAAACGCCCTCGCGAGGAAGATGACGGCAAGGAGTACGCCAGCTGCGGCGACTATGAGGTTTGCGAGCGCCCACGCCCGGTAGCCGTCCGGCTTCGTCAACGGTATGCCGCCGTCGGCTATGCTTCCGTCAGCGCCGCGCGCGCCGCCGAAGAGTACGGGGATGCCCTGCTGCTTTGCCGCCGCAATGATGCCGGGCAAAGCGGATGCTTTCGGGGTGTCCGGCGTCTCTATCCGCGTATCGCTGCCTGCGCCGCTCAGAGGCGTCTCAGACGGTTCGATGTCGACGGCCGGATTCTCCGCTTGTTGCGGCGCGGCAACATCCGTACCGCCCGCGCCATTACCCGCGCCGCCCCCGGAACCGCCATTGTTACTTCCGCCGCTGTTCGCGTTGCCATTCCCGTTACCGTTATTCCCGTTACCGCCATTCCCATTACTGCCATTCCCATTACCGCCATTCACGCTACCGTTATTCCCATTACCGCCATTCCCGTTACCGTTATTTCCGTTACCGCCATTCCCGTTACCGTTATTTTCGTTACCGCCATTCCCGGTGCTCCCATTGTTATCGCCGCCTGAGCCGCCATTGTTCCCGCCGCCGGAGCCGCCGTTATCACCGGCATTGCCGCTGCTGTCGCTATTCTTCACGTACAGGGCGGTCACGGTCACATTGGAGGTAACGCCCGTCCACGCGGACGCCGCCTTATCCCAGCCCGTAAAGGTGTAGCCGCTGCGAGAAGGATTAGCCGGAGCTTGCGCGTCCCCTCTGTATTCTACTGCCTGTTTTTTCAAAGCAGTACCGTCATAATCGCTGAATGTGACGATATAGGTATTTATACGGTAGTAGAGCTTCAACACAAGTTTTCCGTCGGCTGTCACCGTGCCGTTCAATTTCGCATCCGCATATTTCGGGTCATGCCGATAGCCGATATAAACCCTTGGCACAGCCGATACTAACGAATCGATTTCCCCCGTATTGGTTTCGCTCATCCGCAGCCTTATCCCCGCAGAGCTGATCATATAATGCTGCACGACGTAATCCGCATACCTATCATCGGAAACCGTTACCTTTATTTGAACCGAAGCTCCGTCGGCTATCCGGAACGTCAGCGGGAATACGGCATCCTTTGCGGTCGTCTTTGCCTTGATAGCTGCAAGCTCATCGGCATCCGCTTCAATATTTGCGGGGACTACGGCAAGCCCTTTCGCGTCCGTCGCTACCGCTCCGGATTTTGTGATTGCTTCGTCCGCCGTTAAATCGGAAGCCGCGCTGAGGGCAATGCGGAAATCGTTCGCAAAGATGGTCCCGTCCACTGCCGGAGCTCCTGCGCTTCCCTTATCATAGACAGTTACGTCAACAGTGACCTCCGCCCCGTCCTCAATGGAGAATGTGAGCGGAAGAATGCAATTGTCCGTCGCCGCATTGATTGCGGCAAGCTCATCGACATCCGTCTTAATATTCGCGGGCAGTACGGCAACCCCGTTCTTGTCCTTCGCTACCGCGCCGGAATGCCTGACAGCCGCGGATTCAGTCAGCGCCTGCGCCGCTGCCACAGAGAGCCGGAAATCGTTCGCAAAGATGGTCCCGTTCGTGGCCGGATTACCGGCGCTCACCTTGTCGTAAACAATCACGTTCACAGTGACCGCCGCACCGTCCGCAATGGAGAATTTGAGCGGGAAAACGCCGTTGCCCGTCGCCGTGCGGATAACGTAAAGTTGATAACTGTCTATATTGATATTCTGAGCGGATACGGGTATTCCCGACTTGTT
>JAITEX010000108.1 GCA_031281765.1 Eubacteriales Family XIII. Incertae Sedis bacterium
CACGAAAATTTTCGCCGCACACCGGAGCGGGGTATAAGAAAAGGCTCGACAAATTTTCGCCGCATACCGGAGCGGGGTATAAGAAAAGGCTCGAAAATCATGCCCCCGCCGCCAGTCGGTGGGGGTTTCCTGTAAAAAGGGGAACCCGAATGAACGAAAGTGACATTAAACCCGGCTACGTCTACCACATCAAGAATACATACTTTGACGCGGTGAAGGACGACAAACTCATGAGGAACCATGAGGGTGGCTCATACCGCCCCACCTATTTCTGCGTCAAAGATGAAAAGACAGGCTTACTATGGGTAATCCCTATGAGCCGCCGGGCCGAGAAGTATCGAGAATATATGCAAAAGGACATTGACCATTATGGCAAGTGTCTGAAAATCATCATAGGCGAATACGCGAACGTCAACGCCGTTTTTCTGCTTCAAAATATGTTTCCCGTCCTGCCGACGTACATAGACCATATACATTTGGTAAAAAGCAATCCCGTACCTGTCAATACGCGCCTTAAAGCAATCATTGACCGCAATTTCCGCGAATTGTTGCGATTGCACCGCAAGGGTGTCAGAATCGTTTTCCCGGACATTACGCGCCTTGAAAAACTTATGTTGGAGGAATTGGATGCCGAAAGACGGTAACCCCCGCAATAAGATATAATCGTATGCTGATTTACTGGATCATACCACCGCATGGCAAAGGGATTTCACCTACCACAGACTCTATTTGAATGAGAAACATACTGCTTGAAATCGAATACGACGGGTCCGGGTTTTCGGGCTGGCAGGCGCAGCCGGGCAAACGCACGGTGCAGGGCGAACTGACGCGGGCGCTTTCGCTCGTATGCGGCGCGGAGGTGCGTCTGAACGGGACGTCGCGGACCGACGCGGGCGTACACGCCTACGGTCAGGCCGCGAACTTTACGGGCGATTTCGGCATACCGGCGGACCGCATACCGCTCGCCGTGAACAATCTTACGGAAGACGTAAAGATAGTGGGCGCGCGCGACGTGGCGGAGGATTTTCACGCGCGGCATGACGCTGCCGGGAAAACCTATCTTTACCGCATCTCCGCTACGAAGACGCCGGATATATTTATGCGGAAGTACCGCTATCAGGTAACGGAGGAGCTTGACGCGGACGGCATGCGGATGGCGGCCGACGCGCTCATCGGGACGCACGATTTTTCATCCTTCCGGTCGGCGGGCGGAAGCCCGGACGCGGACCCCGTAAAGACGCTGACCGGGCTGACCGTGCGGGATTTTCAGGGCACGGATTCACGCGGCGAAGCGTTGACCGAATACGAGATACGCGTAACGGGCAGCGCTTTCCTGTATAATATGGTGAGGATCATCGCGGGCACGCTTGTCGAGACGGGTCTCGGCAAACGGCGGCCGGAGAGCATGGCGGAAACGCTTGCGGCGAAAGAACGGCGCAGGGCGGGCTCGACGGCCCCGGCGGCGGGTCTGTGGCTCGAAAAGGTGCATTTCAAGGACGGAGCCTCATGAACATCAATGAATTGCTCAAGCGAGAGGAACAAGCATATGACGATACACGAACTCATAAACACCCGTGAGGTTTTCTTTGACGGAGCGTCCGGTACGCTGCTGCAGTCCGCCGGTCTGCCGTCGGGCGCGCCGCCCGACGGCTGGAACCTCGAACGCGCGGAAGCGATACGCGCCATGCACCGGCAGTATCTCGAAGCCGGAAGCGACGTACTCAGCACGGTGACGTTCCGCGCGGGGACGTTTCCGGACGGAGGCACGGAGGAAATCATAGCGGCTGCCGTGAAAAACTGCCGTGAGGCGATAGCGGAGTATCGGGCGGACACGGACGACAAGCGGCCCGTATTCGTCGCGCTCGACGTCGGCCCGAGCGGGAATATGCTCGGCATGCCCGGCGGCCCCGGCTTTGCGGAGGCGTACGAATACTTTCGGCCACAGGTAGTTGCCGGCGAAAAAGCGGGCGTCGATATGATACTGTTCGAAACGTTCACGGACGTATACGAGCTGAAAGCCGCCGTGCTTGCGGCAACCGAGCATACCGCGCTTCCCGTCCTCTGCACGGTCACGTTCGAGGAGAACGGCCGGACCCTCATGGGCACGGACGCGGAGACGGCCGCTCTTTTGTTTGACGGCTTAGGGCTTACGGCCTTCGGAGCGAACTGTTCGCTCGGGCCCGCCGAAATGCTGCCGATGATTCGCAATATCGCGCGGTACGCTACGGCGCCCGTGATGGCGCAGCCAAACGCGGGGCTTCCGCGCATTGAAGACGGCCGCGCGGTGTACGACATCACGCCGGCTGAATTCGCCGCCGCCGTAGCGGACATCGCGGGCGCGGGCGCCCGTATCGTCGGCGGCTGCTGCGGGACTTCGCCGGAATATATCCGGGCACTTACCGCCGCCCTCTCGCCGGAATCCTCTACCCCGGCGCAGCGGGACGCGCCCGCGCCGCCCTATCCCTCCGTCTGCGCGACCGCCGCCCACCTCAGTATAGCGCCGGGCAGCGGCTTTACCATGGGTGTTCTGAAGCCCGAAGGCACGGACGATACGAGATCCCTGTCCTCAGCCGTAAAAAAGCTTGCGAAGGAAACAGACCTCGTGGCGCTTGACCTTACCGGCCTTACGCCCGGGGACGCCGCCCGGCTCTCAGCTACGATTTCCATGAACGCGCGCGTTCCGCTCGCGTTCCGCAGCACAGACGCCGCGGCCTTGGAAGCGGCTGTGCGCGTATGCCGCGGCAAACCCGCCGTCATCCTTCCGGCCCTCGATACGGAATTTTTCATTTCCGGTATAGAAACCGCGAAAAAATACGGCACAGCCGTTATAATAGAACGTGGGGATGCGGACGAAGCGGCGGCCATAATCAGGGCGCGCGGCCTCGGGACGGACCGCGTAATTACCATAGAGGACGGGCGCCTTTCGCCCCTTTGAAGAATACCAAACGGAGGATTGCCATGGATCGACCGAGCTGGAATGAATACTTTATGAATATCGCAAAGCTGACGGCGGAGCGCTCCACCTGCCTGCGCCGCAAAGTCGGCGCCGTGATTGTCAAGGACAAGCAGATCGTCGCGACCGGCTATAACGGCGCGCCGAAAGGCATCGCCCATTGCGACGAAATCGGCGGCTGCATCCGCGAAAAACAGGGCATCCCTCCCGGTGAGCGCCACGAGCTCTGCCGCGCGATCCATGCCGAGCAGAACGTCATTATACATGCGGCCACATCGGGCCAAAGCATCGAGGGCGCCACCATCTATATCACGAACCAGCCCTGCGCCATCTGCGCCAAGATGATAATCAACGCGGGCATACGCAAGATAATTGTCGCCGAGGGCTACCCGGACGACTTCGCCGTCGATATTCTCGACGAGGCCGGCCTGCAAATCGTGAATCTGGAGAACGCCGGATAACCTTATGAACAATTTCGCCACACTTCATATGGTAGTGGCCGGTTGTCTCGCCCTGCCCCTCATCATATCCTTCGCGCTCACGCCGCTGTCCATGCGCCTTGCGGGGCGTATCGGCGCCGTGGACGTGCCGAGGGACAACCGCCGCATGCACGACCGCCCGGTCCCGAGGTTTGGCGGCTTCGCCATCTTTATCGCGGCGTTTATCTGCATACTCTTTGTGCGGTTCGTGCTGTTCCGCTACCTGCCCGACACCGATAATTACAACGAGCCGTTCGAAAAGCTTACCGGCGTACTCGCGGGCGGCCTGCTCATCTATATTGCCGGTGTTGTCGACGACATC
The DNA here is from genome assembly GCA_031281765.1 of Eubacteriales Family XIII. Incertae Sedis bacterium. Classification (GTDB taxonomy): domain Bacteria; phylum Bacillota; class Clostridia; order Peptostreptococcales; family Anaerovoracaceae; genus JAITEX01. The sequence continues at coordinate 3,755 of JAITEX010000108.1, forward strand.
TTCACGATGAAGCCGTTCGTCAAGCTGCTCTGCCAGATCGG
>JAITEX010000017.1 GCA_031281765.1 Eubacteriales Family XIII. Incertae Sedis bacterium
CGCCCGAAAAATCCTTTTTTTTGCCGTTCTTCCATTACCCTTATCGTTTCCTTTGTTCTTTCCCTTATTGTTCCGCCGCCTGTTCGCCTGCCAGCTTCTGCGCGAACAGCTCCGTCTCCCGGCCGCCGAGCATAAGCGAGAGTATCGTCGTGACGCCCTGCTCCTGCATCGTGACGCCGAACAGCGCGTCGGCGTACTCCATCGTGGAGCGCTGGTGCGTAACGAGCGTGAACTGCGTACCGCGGAAACTTTCGACGTATTCGGCAAAGCGCTGTATATTTGCCTCGTCGAGCGCCGCGTCTATCTCATCGAGGATACAGAACGGCGTCGGCTTCGCTTTCAGTATAGCAAACATCAGCGCAATGGCAATCATTGATTTCTCGCCGCCGCTGTAGCTGTCGATACTGACTAAGTTCGCCTTGCCGGGCGGCCGGACGCTGATCGTGATCCCGCACTCAAGCGGATCGCTTGGGTCTTCGAGATTCAGTTCGCCCTTGCCGCCGCCGAACAGCAGCTTGAACGCGTCATCGAAATTCTCCGCGACCTTATCGAAGGTTTCACCGAAACGCTGTTTGCTGACGCGGTCCATCTCCTCCACGATGCGTTCATAATCCGCCATACTCTGCAGTATGTCATCGCGCTGCTCGGTCAGGAACGCGTAGCGCTCGCTGACCTCCTCGTATTCGCGGATGGAGCCCGGGTTTACTTCCCCGATTTCAAGCAGGCGGGATTTTATCTCGCGGTTTTCCTTGACGGCGGCTGACATGACAAAGTCATCCTTTTTGAATTCCAAGGCATGGGCATAGGACAGGTCAAATTCGTCGAACAGTTTGTCCTTGAAATTCTGCAGGCGCGTTTCCTGCCGTCCGAGTTCCACTTCCATCGCCGTCCGCGATTCCGTACGGCCGTCAATATCATCTGCAAGGCGCGCAAGCTTCAGCCCGTCTTCCTCTATCTTCGCGCGGGCCTCGTTGCGCGAAGCCTCAAGCCCGTCAATCATTCTGTCAAGCTCTTCTTTTTCCTGTTCGAGCGCGCGGACCGTCTGCGCGAGGTCTTCTTCGGAAACGCTCCCGCGCTCAAGCGCCGCAATTTGTTCGTATTCCTCTTTTTTTGCCGTCAGCTCGGTTCGCATCATATCGATGCGCCGCCGCGCCTGCGCTTCCGCCTCGTCGCTGCCTGCCTTCTCCGTCTCTGCGGCGGCTACGCGCACACGTATGCCGGTCACTTCCTCGTTTGCCGCCTCACTCGCTTCCCTCGCGGCGAGCTGGTCTTTCAGATCCGCGGCCGCCTCTGTCTCGAGCCGGGCTATGGCCGAACCGATATGTTCAATGTCACGTTTCAGCTCTTCACACAGGCCGATATTCCGTGCTTTATCTTCGGCGGCGTTTCTCATATCGCGTTCGCGCCGTTCGATACGCGCTTCGATTTCGCTTCGCCGGTATTCGAGCGACTTTATTTCGCCGTCCGCTTCGGCAAGCTGCCGCGCGAGTTCGCGTCCGCGCGTATCAAGCCGGCGGATCTCCGCGAGCAGCCGTTCCGACCCGGCTCGTAATTCCGCAAGCTCCGCCGTTTTTTCTTCCTTATCCTTATCGATCGCGTAGAGTTCTTCGGCAAGCTGCGCTATCTCCGCCTTGCGCTCAAACAGATTTGCGCTCTTGTTCCGGTACGCCCCGCCCGTAATGGCGCCCGCCGGATTTATCACGGAACCGTCAAGCGTGACGATGCGGTAACCGTTCGCTCCCGACTTTGACATGCGCACCGCGTTGTCCAAGGTATCCGCAATCACGACGCCGCCGAGCAGGTAGGTAAAGACATCCTTGTATTCGGCGTCGAAATCAACCTTTTCGAGCGCGTAGGAAATGAATCCCGGCGCGTTTTCAAGCTCCGGCGCTTTCGGCTTATCGTTCAGGCGCAACCCTCGCACGGGCAGGAAGGTCAGGCGTCCGGCTTTGTTCTCGCGCAGGAATTTGACGGCCTTCTTTGCCGCGTCCCGGTCATCGCATACGATATGCTGCGCCTGCGCTCCGAGCGCCGTTTCAATAGCGGTTTCATAACCGCGCGGCACCCGCGCAATATCGGTGACGACGCCCCGTATGCCGGGAAGGCTTTCCTTCATCAGCGCGCGCACACCCGAGGCAAAGCCCTCGTAATTCGCTTCCATTTCCTCTATCGTCTTCTTGCGTGCGGAAATCTGCTCGGCGCTCAGCCTCATGTTTTCAAGGCCGAGCGCGTATTCGCCGGATTTTTTTACCGAAGCCTCATAGGCCGCGCGCGTTTCGTTCTCCTGCGCCTGAACAGTATTGTTTTCAGCCGCAAGCCCGCCCTTTCGCGCGTGCGCCGCTTCTATCTCCGCTATCGTTTCGTCAAGCTCCTTTTTTGACGCGTCAAGCTCTCCCGTCAGCCGTTCCTTCGCCGTGTCAAAACTCGCGAGCAAATCCTCGTTCCCCGACAAATCCTGCTCTTTCAAAGATTTTTCACGCGTCAGGTCAAAGACGTTCGTCCGCTTCTCCTCGATTGACGAGGTAAGGGCCGCGAGCTCCGCGGCTTTCAGCGCGGCCGTTTCGAGCTTCGTCTCCAACGCGCTTTGCAGCTCCGCGAGCTTTTCGTCATTCACGCGCTTCGTTTCCGAGATGTTCGAAACTGCGGCTTCCTCTTCCCTGATCCGCATGTCATATGCCGCGATTTCGCTTTCGAGGCGCTGCTTGTCCTTTTCAATACCGCGCAGTTTTTCCTCGTTCAGCATCGCGCTGCTTCTCAGACGCAGGGTTTCCTGGATATTGTGCGCGCGCCGGTCTTTCATCTCCGCCTGTTTATGCTCAAGCTCATCGCTCTGCGCGCGCAAAGCGGTAAGCTCAGCGTCGAGCGCGGCTCTGTCACCGCGCAGCTTTTCGAGGGCTGCCGCCGCTTCTTCCGCCTGCAGGCGCAGTTCCCTGTTCTTCTCGCGCGTCGCCTCGATATTCTTCAGCGTGATATTGATTTCAAGCTCGCGATGGCGCTCCGAAAGCGTCTTGTGCTCCTTCGCTTTCTCGCTTTCCTCCTGCAGGCCGCCGATGCGCGATTCGATGTCCTCTATTATGATATTCGTGCTTTCGAGGTTCTGATGCGCCGAGTCGAGCTTGCGCTGCGCGGCCGCCTTGCGGCTCTTATACTTGATGATGCCGGCGGCTTCCTCGAACACCTCGCGCCGGTTCTCGGGTTTCTCACTGACCACCTTGTCAACGCGCCCCTGGCCGATAAACGAATAGCCGTCCACACCGATGCCCGTATCCATGATGAGTTCGCGGATGTCGCGCAGCCGGCACGGACTGCCATTGATATAATATTCGCTCTCACCGCTTTTGAACAGGCGGCGGCGAATCGCCACCTCGGTATAATCTATCGGGAGGATACCTTCCGAATTGTCGATGATGAGCGTTACCTCAGCCATGCCCTTGGGACGGCGGCTCTCCGTTCCCGCAAAGATGATTTCGTCCATTTTGCCGCCGCGCAGCGTCTTTGCGCTCTGCTCGCCGAGCACCCAGCGCATCGCATCGGAAATATTGCTCTTGCCGCTGCCGTTCGGCCCGACAATACACGTAATGCCCTCGTCCCATTCAATCGTGACGGGGTCGGCAAAACTCTTGAATCCTTGAATCTCCAGCTTCTTTAAGTACATTTCATCCCTTATTCCTTATTTCGCGCAGAGCGTTTTTTGCCGCTGCCTGTTCGGCATCTTTTTTCGAACGCCCGGAACCGGACCCGATGGTTTTGCCCGCAAGCACTACATCGATATAGAAGACCCTGTCATGCGGCGGCCCGTCTGTCATCCGCAGCACATAGCGTATATCGACCGGGCCGTTCTTCTGCAGGGAAATCTGCAGCGCAGTCTTGTAGTCGCTGCTGCCGGACAGGCTTCCTCCGCTCTCTACCGCATTGCGTATCTGAACCTCGAGCGCCTTTTTCACGAAACGCGCGGCTTTCTTGAACCCGCCGTCGAGATAGACCGCGCCCGCTAACGCCTCAAAAGCGTCCTCGAGCACCGTGGGGTTCCCACGTTCACCCGTCTTATCCGCGCCACGGCCCATCATCAGGTAGTCCGCGATCCCCAACTTCTGCGCCGCGTAGGACAGCGCGTCCGTACACACGAGCTTTGCGCGCAGCGACGAAAGCCGGCCCTCGTCCGAATCCCGCATCAGCTCATAGAGCTCATGGGTGACGGTCAATTCCACCACCGCGTCACCGAGGTATTCGAGGCGCTGATTCGAAACAAGGCCTTCTTCCGGATGCTCGTTCACATACGATGTGTGCATAAACACCATACGCAGCAACCCTTCGTCCTTGAAACGGTAGCCTATTCTGCGCGTAAGCGCCTTGAAATCCCGCGTATCATTCATTCCGTTCTATCTTCGATATTTCCGCCATTGATTTCCCGATGTTCTCCACAACGCGGTTTTCCATAAACGGTATCGCGCGCGCGATGCTCTTCATCACGCCTTTCGCGTCCGTGGAGCCGTGCATCTTGACGACCGCCCCCTTCACGCCGAGTACGGGAGCGCCGCCGTATTCCTGATAGTCGAACGCCTTTTTCAGCTCCATCAACTTATTGTTCAGCAGCACCGCACCCATTTTCGGGATAATGCCCTCCGTGAATTTCTTCCGTATCAGATGAGAGATGCTCAACGCCATGCCCTCGGTCATTTTCAGTATAATATTCCCGACAAGCCCGTCGCAGACGATAACATCGCAGATGCCGAGCGGCACATCGCGCGCCTCCACATTGCCGAGGAAGCCCGGTACGAGGCCTTCTTCTTTCGCTTTCGTCAGCAGGCCGTACGCTTCTTTCAGCATAGCGGAGCCCTTGCCCGGTTCCGTCCCCATATTGACGAGCCCCACACTCGGGCTTTCAATGCCGAGTACGCTGTTCGCATAGATGCTGCCCATCACGGCAAACTCGAGCAGATTGCCCGCCCGCAATTCCGCGTTCGCGCCCGAATCTATCAAAATGGACGTGGCGCCGGTCTCGAGTATCGGATAGGCGCTGCATATCGCCGGGCGTTCAAACCCCTCGATACGCCCGAGAATAAAAATGCCGCCGGCCATAATAGCGCCGCTGTTTCCGGCGGACAGAAAGAGGTCGCCCTCACCGTTCTTCAGGGCTTCAAGCCCCTTTACGAGCGACGATTCCGTCTTGCGCCGCACCGCCTTTACGGGCGATTCTCCGGTTTCGATCACCTCCGGCGCGTGCAGAATCGACAGTTTCGACCGGTCGTACTCGAAGTCCGCCGCGTCGAGCGCCGCGTTTACGCGGGCTTCGTCGCCGACGAGCACGATTTCATGGTCAATCAGGTCGGCGGTCTCCGCCGCTCCCCTTACGATGTCATCCGGGGCGTGATCACCGCCCATCGCGTCAATTATTATTCTCATAGCAGTACCCTCTCATTGTCCATCTATAGCCTCAATTGTTCTCCGGGATCACCATATCCCGCAAATCGTCTCGCCGGACGCTATATCCGATACGATTTTTAAGCCCTTTTTCCCCACCTCATATACGCTGATAATATCCGCGACGCCGCTGCCCGTAAATTCGGGATCCGCCTCGCCTATCATATTCCTTTCCGCCGCGAAAAAGTCCGGGGCGTAATATTTCGTCGTTTCCTTGTTCTCGAAGATGGACGCGTAGAAGATGTCCGCCTCAACGAGATCCTGGAAGAAATGGCTGCCGTAGGAGAGCTCGGGCAGATAGCCTGCGCCCTCATAGCTGACCTCGCAAGCGATGGCGATAGCGCTGATTTCCGCGAAGCGCACGGGGACGCCGAGTTCCGGCGACGTAGTGCCGATGCGTCCCGGCACGAGCAGCATGACCACCTTGCCGCTGTCCTTGTAGAACTGGTTTATCTGGCCGATGGCCCGCGCCACGGCCGGTTTTTGATTGTAGGGGTATTCGTAGTAGCGCTTCGGGTCCACCTGGATGACAACGTCTATCTTTGTGGAATAGGCGCCGCCCATCGTGCCGCCGTTCAGGTCGAAGAAGATGTTTTCGCGCGGGACGTCCTTCGGCAGCTCGGCGCGGATGCCCGAACCGCCCGTCTGTAGCGGACGGCATTGCAGCAGATTGATAACGAGGCCGCCACTTTTTGAGATATTCAGCGCAAATTCCATATCCACGGGATAGTCGTACTCGCGCTCCACAGTCTTCAGTATCTTCCTGATGCTGCCGACAAATTCCTCATTGCGCAGCAGGTTTTCGCAGGTCGTAAAAATCACCTCGCGGTCCATGCCCACCTGTTTCAGTTCGCTTTCCCGCTTCGAATCATGCTCCACCATTACGGATTTGAACCACGGCGCCATTCTCGCCGCGATTTTTTCCATCGGCACGGTCGCGTGCGCGTTGACGGTCAGGTCGAGCACGTCCACCTTATGCTGGGCATAGTCCGAAACATAGGTTCCCTGCATGGCCCTGAGCGACGGGTTGTCAAGCGCCGCTATACGCGGATAGTCGCCGTCCGTCCGGTCTACCGCCCGTGTCCCGAGCCCCATGACGATGCGTATCACCCCCGCGTTCGGGTCGATATTCGGCTTCCAGCGGTAGGCATTATAGGAGAACGCGACGCCCGCCGCGGCCGGCATATACATATCGCGGAAAAGCGAGCCCGTTACGCGCTGGACGAGGAGCGCCATCTGTTCGTCCATATTCGTCAGCCCGCGCTGCAGGCGGTATTCGAGCACGGACTCGTCCATCGTGCTCGCGTAGACCGTGCGCACCGCGTTTTCAAAGGCGACGAGCCGTTCTTCAAGCGTCCCCTTGTTCACGCAGAACACGGATTCATACTTGCCCGCAAACGCGTTGCCGAAACCGTCCTCCAGCAGGCTGCTTGAACGAACGATAATAGGGCTCTGGCCGAAGTATTCGAGCATACGCCGGAACTGCTCGCGGATATTGTCCGAGAACTCACCCTCGAGAATCTTCTCCTTCAGGATTTCCGCTATCGGGAAATAGCCGCGCTTTTTGCGCTGCTTGATTTTCAGCCCCCAGCATTTGTTGCGTATAAGAAACGTATAGTAGAGGTTCGAGCAGACATAGAACGAATCGTGAGGTTCGAGTATCTGCGATACGTCGGGCAGGTGCTTGTCAACGATTTGCCGCGACAATATCATGCCGGTCGCCTTGCCGCCGATGCTGCCGACGCCAATCATGCGCGCCTTGATGTTCAGGAGGTCCGCCAGGTTTACATTATTCACGGCGATGTCGAGCATATGCTCGTCCGTGCCGAATACCATGCGGCAGAGGTCGCGGATGTCCGACGGCACCTCGTATTTCTGCACGAGGGCTTTCTTTTTCATAAAGAAGCGCTCCCAGTTGTCTAAGTTCAGGGTACTGTCCACATTGCCGTTCTCGGCGACTAAGCTATAGAAACGCGCAAGCTCGATGCCGTTTGTCAGCGGCTCAATATCATTCGGATCGTCCTTGTCCACGCGGTGCGGCAGGAATATCGTCGGCAGGTACCGCTCGAGAATCTTTATCGGCTGGATATACATACTGTCTTCGTCGTGGAAGACATCGAGAAGCACGGACGCCGTCTCGCGGATACGCGCCACGGACTCGAACGAATGGTGGTCGCTCGTGTAGGAGAAGTAGGCGACGGAATTGCTCTTGACGATCTCGGGCGCCGTGACGACGAAGAAGTTCCCCATCATCCAATCCGCGACCCACTCGACCTGCAGGTCCGTCATGCTGTCGAAGACATAGTGGGTTTCCGGCCCCTCGTCCTCGATAATGTCGGATATGGTCATGACCACGGTTTCGAACCCGCTGCTCAAATCTATCTCGTAGGTGCGTACGCCGACCGCCGTCTCAAACAGCGCGAGGTGTTTGTCAAACCGGAAGTACACTACATTCTTATTATCCTCGATTGCCTGACGGATAAAGGGCTCCACAAAAAAACGATAGTCGTCTATATCCGAAACCTGGAAGACCACATTATCCCCGTAACGAATATAGTCGAGAGCCGTATCGAATCCCGAAATTCCTGACAACGCACGCTTTTGATTTATCATTTGGATATTATATCATATATTATTTCCAAAAGGGCGGTGTTGACAAAAGCCACACAATAAGCGTACAATATGGGTACGGAGGGTGATGTTATGGCAGAAGCAAGAGTGAGTATACGTATTGACGCTGACACAAAAGCGCGGGCCGAGCAGGTTCTACGTAGCCTGGGATTGACCTTGAGCAGCGGCATACATATCTTTTTATCAAAAGTAGCCATTGAACAGGCTATTCCGTTTTCTCTGTCGCTTGATCGTCGCGCGATAATGGGGGAAGACGCGTATTCGTTTGAACAGGCTGCGGCGAATATCGTCCGCGAGCAGGTCTCACATACGCTCTATTCCGGCAAGCCCGTCGCGAGATTTGACCGTGAGAAGAACCGGCCCTATCTTGAATATCAGGATGGACGCAGAGAATACGAACTTGAAGACTGAGCGAAGGCCACATCTTCTTGTCTATGCGGGCCCAAACGGTTCCGGGAAAAGCACCATCGGAATGGCTTCCGAAATATGCGGCGTCTATATAAATGCCGATGATATAAAAGCGCAGTCAGGCTGCTCCGATATGGAAGCTGCCATAGAAGCTGAGAAACTTCGCGAATACTATCTGGCGCACCGGAAAGATTTCACGTTTGAAACCGTCCTTTCAACGTTTCGGAATATTGACCTGATACGCCGCGCGCATGATGCAGGATATGAGGTGACCTGTGTATTTGTACTGACTGCGTCGCCCGATCTTAACTATTTTCGCGTACGTTCCCGCGCACTATCGGGCGGGCACAATGTAGAGAAAGAAACCGTATACAAACGGTATGATAAGAGCCTGAGAAATATTGCGGAAGTCATCCCTTCCTGCACCGAATTTCGCATCATCGACAATACCATTCTTCCCTCTACGATATATGTACGCCGCGCCGACGGGCAGGAGTTCGCGTTCGAAAACGAGTATTGGACAAGAGCTGACATCGAAGCCCTGTTGGCAAGCCAACTCAAGGAATGAGTATGTCTTGTTTTCCCGACGGGATTTTTACGGCTGCGCGTAGTCGCGTATGACGCTGGCGACGTCCTCGCCCGCGTCAGTGCGGCGCAGGAGTTCGCGCGCGGGATTCGTCAGACGTTCGGCGCGGCCATAGAGAGGCTCGAGAAAGCGTTCCTCGCCGAGGCCGCGGCTTGCGAGGGACGCCTTTGCGAGATCGAGAATGTGCAGCAGCAGCTTTGATACGGCTGCGCGGTCCGCAAATCCGGGCCAGGCGCGCAGGTTGAAGAGCTTGCGGAGTTCGGAAGCGTTATACCCATGCCCGTAGAGCGCGCGGTCGGCGCCGAGAAGTTCGTTCAACTCACGCGCGCGGCCTATAAGCCCGAGATGGAAAGCCGCGACGGTGAACGCGTCCTTGATCGGCTGGCAGCAGACACTGCGGAACTCAATGGTGCCGCGCCACGTCAGATCCTCAAACTTGAATGACCGCAGATAGTTTATATCGCTCTCGCGCGGCGTGAACTCAATCTCACGGTAGGCGCCGTCCTCAAAATACTCGCCGCGTATGGTATCGCGGCCGAAATATTCGACGATGTTCACGGGCGGGAAGTTGATATACCGGCCGTCCTGCCCCGTGCAGTAAATGCTCGTTGACGCGATGTACTCTAAAAGCTCGTCGATGTTTGCCGGCGGCGTGTCGAACATCCCGACATTATGCAGGTTGATGCCGTGCGTGCTGTTTTCCCAGAGCATATCGCGGCAGCAGAGCATATCCTCGCGGTCCCCCGTCAGCACGGAATTTGAGAACAGTATCGCTTTCAGCGGCTCAAGCAAGGTGAACGCCCTGATGGTTTCAATCAAATCGTCGTAACCGACATCGAGCTGGATCTGGGACGCGCTCGAAAACATACCGTAGTCGGGATACGGATGAAAGAACATCGGCAGCCGGTATTTATCGTAGGAGGACAGATGATGGAAGAGCATACGGTAGCGGGCGTTCGGTATCGGGACGTTATGGTTGTAGATGCGATACGGGTTCACGCCGAGGCCCGATAGCGTATAATGTTGCCCGGTGAGCCGCGCCTGCAGAAACCAGTAGTAGCGTTCGAAGCGGCTCTGTATTTTCAGTAAATCCGTCTCCTTGCCAAAGGAGAGTTCGAGATTATTATACGAGCAGTCGTAGGACAGAATATCGTCGTTTGAGAAGTCCGTGACCGAGCAGGCGTCGCCGTTTTCGTCTACGACCGCCGTATAAAAGCCAAATTCGTCGCGGAATTTCCTCGTCAAATCGTGCACCACGGCGAAATCTACGGCTTCCTTGTCCAGATTTATGAGGGGCATTTCTATCTCAACGCCGATATAGCGGCCGTCCTTTCCCTTTGTCGGCTCGATATACCTGTCGTAGAGCAGTTCCAACACTTCTCGTCTGTTCATATCCTCCCCTTCTACAAATAAGAAAAATCCCGGTACATATCGTGCGTATCCGCATCGGATTCAAGGTATTCGAACCCGTGCGGCTCCCCGGCGTAGAGCAGCTCGCCATGCCCGTAGGCGAGGACCGTGTTCAGCGGAATGGGTCGCCAGTCCCGCCCGTCGATTTTGAACGTACAGAAGAGCTTCGCCGTACCGAGGTCAAGTTCGTAGATATAATCGTTCCGCACCGCTTCGCCGAGCAGCCGGCTGCCGCTGCGCGAATTACCGTGTACGTATACTATCTCCGAGTCGCTGATAACCACGTTCAGCTTGTTGTGTGGGACGATGGCCATAAGCGCCGCTTCCACTATTTCAAACCGTTGCGCGTCCGTCAGCAGGGTTCGGCAGGAGGCCTGCCGGCGGTTTACACAGGAGATAAGATAGATGAGCAGACGCTCCGTATCCGTATCGCCGGCCTGACGGCTGAAATACTCGTCCAGCGCCGAACCGTCGAATATCGTCCCGTTATGAACGATAGACCAGGTGCGGCCCGCCATGTCGAGAGCCATAAACGGATGCGTGTTTTCTATCTTGATGTCGCCGACCGTCGCGTAACGGATATGGAAGAACGCATTGCTCACACAAAACGGCCCGGAAAGCTTCTCCTTGAGATACGCGCTCTCGTATGCCGGACCCGTCTCACGGCGTTCGCGCACGCGTCTTGCGCTGAAGTCCGCATAGCCCCAACCATGGCGATGAAGCCGGCTGTTCTCAATAAACCTGCCGAGCTCTTTATTTATTTCAATTTTCTCGCTCGCCGATACGGCGAAAAGCTGACACATAGCGTGGCTCCGTCACAACAATAATTGACAAAACCATTATAACATATTTTATATATATGCGCACTATGTTATATAAATTTATTGCCAAATATATCAGGAATCACTCAGAGGGGCCGCATCCGGATGTTACGGAATAAGCGTCCGGCGCATAACCTCGGGAAAACAGGTGACGTTGTATTGGGGACAAGTGAAGCATTCGAAGAAATTTGGAGCCGCGGCCCGCGGGACCGGGGTGAAGCCGTGCTTCGCGAAGAAGCCGGGGGCGCGCGCCACAAGAAAGAGTTTCCCGCCGCTGCGGGCGCGCACATCGGCAAGCAGCGTTTCGAGCAGCGCCCTGCCGAGGCCCGCGCCGCGGGCGGCCTCGTCCGTCGCTATGCCGTCGCAGATATATTCGCCCTCGCGCAGGGCGAGCACCGCCGCGCCGGCGATAGTCGTATCCGGATATTCCGCGATATAACAGGAAACGATGTCGGTCGGGACCTCATCCTCTTCGGAAAACTCGAGCCCCTGAGCGATAAAAAACGGGACGAGGCGTTCATACTCATCGGTCGGTTTGATTTCAAACGGCATGATATTACCAGAACAGCCCTTCCATATCGTTTTCGAGCGTATTGATCTTGAGCCGGCTTGGCAGTATTTCGATGTCGAGCGGCAGCTTATCGCCCGTCTCGCCGTCCACGTCCGTGCCGAATTCCACGGGCGATTCGATATGCAGCTTCGGCGTCCTGAAGAATACGACGTTTTTATGGTCCATGTGCTGACCGCTCAGAACACTGAGCATGGTGGCCGCGAGGTTCATGACGGGCACGCCCTTGAACAGCACCACGTCAAAGAGCCCGTCGTTGATAACGGCGTTGGGCGCCGCGCGCCGAAAGCCGCCGGCGGAGCGGCCGTTCATAACGAGCATCGCATACATCTTTTCCTCGACCACGCGGTCAGGGCACGTGATTTTTACGGGTATCGGCTTCAGCTTCGGCACCTCCGCTAAGCCGCGCAGATAATAGGCCATCACGCCGAGCGTATTCTTCACGCTCGGGTCCGTCTTTTGGCTTACATCGACGAGCATGCCCATCGCAAGCACATTGACGAAACAGCGGCCGTTTACGAGGCCCACGTCCATGTCCGTATATCTTTCGTTCGTCGCGATGCGCAGCATATCGTCGATTCGATCCGGCAAATCAAAGTAATGCGCAAGGTCGTTCGCGGTTCCCGCCGGGAATATCGCGAGCGGCAGATGCACATCGTACTTGACCATGGCGGACACCACCGCATTGATGGTCCCGTCGCCGCCGGCCGCTATGATCTTGTGGTAGGATGAAAAATCGGCCTGTCGGAAGAAGTCGTCGAGAATGCTGCTCCTGTCCGCGCGCAGCGGCACGAGAAAGAATTTCTTTTTTTGAAACGCCGCGACGACCGCGTCGAGATTATTTGAGAACACGCCGTTGCCCGCGTTCGGGTTGTAAAACAGCAATACCTTTTTTCGTTGCGCCATAGTTGCCTCCGTAGTTCCTTTATTATACCTGTTTTTACGCCGTTGTGAATACCGGCGCGAGGCGCTTATTTGGACAATGCGTTTTTTTCATAGTCGGCTTCTGCCTCGGCTTTCAGCTGCTGCGTGGCGCGCAGCATATCCTCATAGTAGCCTTTCTCTTTCAGCCATGCTATCGTCCCGGTATAGTCGTCCGTAACGGAATAGATGAATGAAGTGTCGAAACCATCATCTCTGCTTTTCATCTCAAAACTGAAGGTAAGCAGTTCGTCGTCAATGCTGCGCGAAATCAAATCATCCGCCGACAGCTTCACATAGTCCGCATCGAGATGCCCGGCGAGCTCCCGTATCTCGGTTTCGGTCAGTTTCTTTTCAAATGCGGAATCGCCGTTGGACAAGGTGTACTGATAGGAATCGTAGGCGGATACGTATACCTCCTTCAGATTCTTGTACGTATAGCGTTTGTCTATCGTTGAGGCTTCAAGCCACGCCTGAGAGCCGACGAGGCTTTTGAACTGAGCGGTTTCTGTTATTTCCTTTGCCAGGCTATAATAACGCGCCATGTTACCGCCGCCGCGCTTCATATAATTGATATTCAGCGATCCGCCATGGTCAAACATTTCAAGATAAGACTCGTCAAAAGTAAGCTCTTCATCTATTATGTTTCCGTCTTCGATGTAGAGAACGTTCTCATAATCATCCAGACTGTTTGCGTACTTCTTATCCGACGTTACGATAAGCTCATGCAGAGCCGCTACGTACTCCCGGCCGGCAGCATCCGATATTATGACCTTATCCATCACCTGATCCCACCGGTAGGGCATGATATTATAAGATGAGAGGCTTATTTCCACGCTGCTCACCGCGGATACCGCGGGGACGCGCTTCTCGTAACCCGTAATATCCGTTGTCGTGCATACGAGAAAGACGACGGCGCAGACAGCGTAGATGCCGAAGTTCTTCAGCAGTCGCAGGTCGAATATACGGGCCGTCTTGCGCGCTATCATCGTCGCAATCAAATAGGTCACGACGGAGCCGATAAGCGCCCCGCCATAGAAGAACAGGCGCTGAGCGCGCAGTTCCTCGGCAAGGCCGCCCGAATACCCTCTTGCCTCCGAGAAAAGCAGCGCGCAGATCGTCATACCGAAGAGCGTGATGAGTATCACAAACGCATATTCCGCAACGTTAAAGGTGAAGGGGCGCCCGACCCGTTCGGACTTCAGTTTTTTGTAGAGCGCAAACGCGGCGGCGGAGAAAATCATACCGACTATGACAAACAACAGCGCCGGCAGGACGTCTCCGGGCATCCCCGGCTCCGGCGGCATATCAAAGAACGCGAGCAGCGGATGCAGCCATCTGATTTCGAGGAGTAACCCATAGAAATACACCGTAGGGAAACCGTAGAGAAAGATCGTCAGGAGTCCCATTACGACAAAATAGGTTATCGGCGCGACCACGTTCAGTATCGCCGCAACGATGATATGCAGCGGAGTGGTTCCCGTAATAACGCCCGCAAATACCGTGAGCGCGTAGATGAAGAACAGCGCGATAAGTGTAATGACAAGATAGCGCAGCAGGTCGCCCGCGTCCGTATGGTAGGCGTCGTTCATGATGTTTCCGTACTCATCGTAGCGCGGGTCTATCT
>JAITEX010000024.1 GCA_031281765.1 Eubacteriales Family XIII. Incertae Sedis bacterium
CAGGCGCCTTGCTGACAAAGCCCTCATTCGCAAGCTTACCTGAGAGCCGCTTGATCTCGCCCTCGAGCCGCGCGCGCTCCTTTGCGAGCCGTTCCTTTTCCGCCGCGTAGTCAAGCAGGTCATCGAGCGGCACAAAGAGTTCCACGCCGTGCGTAATGGCCGACATCGCCTCGTCCGGTATCTTATCTTCATCGCCCGCGCCGACACATACGATACTTTCAACGCCCGCTAACTTCTTTATCAGCGCCGCATTATCGAGCAGCAGCCCCGCGTAGTCAAGGCCGCCCAAGCCGCGTATCTCTACGCTCCCGCCCGGGACACGTATCCCCTCGCCTTCGCAATCGCCGCCCGCGCTTCGTATCCCTACGCCATCGCCGCCCGCGCTCAGTATCCCTACGCCCTCGTCCGCGCCCGCCACTTTCGCTATCAGTGACAGTTTCCGTTTCGGGTCCGCCCCGGAATCCGCGCGTATCGTGCGCACGCTGCGAATGACCCCTATGACAAAATCATAGGACGCCCGTATCTTCGCCTCATCTTCCGTCTCTTCCCCGCCGGTTTCCGGCCACCTGTCCGCAATCAGCTTCCCGTCCTTGCCGAGGAAGCCCCATATCTCTTCCGTAATAAACGGCATATACGGGTGCAGGAGACGCAGCAAATCGGAAAGCACGGACGTGAGCACGAGACGCACCACGCGCTTGTCCGCTTCGTCGTCGCCGTAAAGCCGCTCCTTGACCATCTCGATATACCAATCGCAGAACTCATTCCAAATCAATTCGTATATCTTCTGCGTCGCGAGCGTGAATTCGTATTTCTCCATATTGCGCGTAATATCGCGCACAGCTTCACGCACCGAAGCGAGTATCCACCGGTCCGGGCCCGCGAGCTTATCCCGCACATCGTCAAGCTCATCACTTGACACAACCCGCCCCGGGTTCGTATCCACCGGCCCCCGCCTCAGGTTCGTATCAGAAAGCCCCAAACCTGTATCAGAAAGCCCGAACCCCGTATCAGCATCTTCCCGCCCCGGGTTCGTATCCGCCGGCCACCGCCTCAAATCCGTATCAGAACGCTCAAGCCCCAGACCAGCAGCATCATCATCGCCATCCCCCAGATTCATTATCACAAACCTTGCCGCGTTCCACAGCTTGTTCGCAAAGTTCCGCGCCGCTTCCACCTTCGCCTCGAGATACCGCATATCGTTTCCGGGTGAACTCGAATTCATAAGCATGAACCGCAAGGCGTCCGCCCCGTACCGGTCTATCACCTCAAGCGGGTCTACGCCATTGTTCAGGCTCTTGCTCATCTTGCGCCCTTCGCTGTCGCGCACTAACCCATGGACGAACACATGGCTGAACGGAAGCTCACCCATGCATTCGAGCCCTGAAAACACCATGCGCACCACCCAGAAGAATATGATGTCATAGCCCGTCACGAGTACGCTCGTCGGGTAAAAATACTTCAAATCGGGCGTTTCATCGGGCCAGCCGAGCGTCGAGAACGGCCACAGCGCCGAGGAAAACCACGTATCCAAAACATCCTCGTCCTGCGCAAGCTGCGCGCCGCCGCATACCGGGCACACTTCCGGCTTCTCCCGCGCAACGACAATTTCGCCGCAGTCCGCGCAGTACCACGCCGGTATCCTGTGCCCCCACCAGAGTTGCCGGCTGATACACCAATCGCGTATATCCTCGAGCCAGTGCAGATAGGTCTTTTCGAAACGCGCCGGCACGTGTACAAGCCGCCCGTCCCGCGCAGCCTCCGCGGCGGGTTTTGCGAGTTCTTCCATCTTCACAAACCACTGGTCGGAGAGCATTGGCTCCACGATGGAATCGCAGCGGTAGCAGTGGCCCGTCGGAATGACCACGTCCTCCGTTTTCACCAAATATCCGGCTTCCTCCAGATCCCGCACCCAGGCGCGGCGGCATTCGTACCGGTCCATGCCCGCATACTTTCCGGCTTCTCCGGTCATTTTCGCGTCAAAGCCGATACAGACTATCTTATCCAGACCGGCCCGCTCGCCGACCTCGAAGTCGTTCGGATCATGGGCCGGCGTGATTTTTACCGCGCCCGTCCCCTTTTCGGGATCCGGATAGGGATCGGCTATCACGGGTATCTCACGCCCGACAAGCGGCAGGATCACGTTCTTGCCGACGAGATCCTTATACCGTTCGTCGTCGGGATGCACGGCCACCGCCGTATCGCCGAACATCGTCTCGGGACGCGACGTCGCGACGACCACTCCCTCCGAACCGTCCGCGCCCGGATAACGAAAGTACCAGTACTTCCCGTTCATATCCTCGTGTTCCACCTCGGCGTCCGATAATGACGTCCCGCAGTCCGGGCACCAGTTTATCATGCGGTTGCCGCGGTAGATATAGCCCTTCTCATAGAGCCGCACAAAGAATTCCGTCACAGCCTTTGACAGGCCTTCATCCATCGTAAACCGTTCGCGCGACCAATCGCAGCTGTTGCCGAGCCGCCGCTGCTGTTCCGTAATCCGTCCGCCATATATTTCTTTCCACTTCCAGACGCGGCGCAAAAACTCCTCGCGCCCGAGTTCCTCTTTCGTCAGGCCTTCCGTCTCGAAAATCTCCTCCGCGACCTTCACCTCTGTCGCTATGCTCGCGTGGTCCGTTCCCGGCAGCCACAGCGCCGCGCGGCCCTGCATCCGGCGCCACCGCGTCAGCACGTCCTGAAGCGTCTCATCGAGCGCGTGCCCCATATGCAGCTGCCCCGTGATGTTCGGCGGCGGCATGACGATGGTGAAGGGTTCTTTCCCCTCGTCTATTTCCGCGCGAAAACAGCCGCCCTGTTCCCACTCGTCGTAGATGCGCCCCTCAAAGGACTTCGGGTCATAATTCTTTTCGAGATTGCTTGACATATTTTTCCACTCGCTATCCTCTCATAACTGTTTTCCGTATCGGAATGCTTCCACTCGCTATCCTCTCATACTGTTTCGCCGATGACCGCCCTCACCGCTCCGAGCCGCCCCGTGTCGCGCTTGCCGAACCCGCAGCCCTCGCGTACCGTCCGCAGCTGTATGCCGGGGCGGAATTTCGCGCCGAGCCCGTTCAGTATCGCGTAGCCGGACGGCGTGACCATCTCCGTCGTCACTCCCGCGTCTATCTCTATGGGGATTTCGCTGCGCTTCGACATAGCTACCACCGCCGGGACCGGGACCGGTATAATGCCGTGCGCGCAGGC
>JAITEX010000060.1 GCA_031281765.1 Eubacteriales Family XIII. Incertae Sedis bacterium
GAGCACAAAAGGGACGTTCTTTTTTGTGCTCCCGCTTCCTCAACATCTAAATCCTGCGACACAGAAAAGAACGTCCCCTCTGTGTCGTCGAGCACCGAAAATGTTTCGAAGCCGGTCGCGATGCCTTCTCCCGTATACTTCACAAACGCCTCTTTTGCCGTCCATATACGGAAGAACCTCCGCTTTACGTCCTCCGGCGCGGTCACCGTATCTTCCGCATCCCCGCCCGCCACATAGGCGCCTTCATCCGGTGCGAAAAAGCGGCGGGCTATCGCGAGGTATCGCTCCGCATTGGTATGCCGGCGGCTCGTATGCTCGACATCGACGCCGACCTCCTGCTCCGAAAATGCGATAGCTAAATAGTCTCCCGAATGGCTTACCGAAAAATGGACGTCCGCAAGCTCCGGAGCGGCGAACCGCGGCTTCCCATGTTCCCCGAAGGTACACAGAAGGGACGGTTCTTTTTGTGTTCCTGCTTCCTCGGGAATTGAACCCTGCGACACAAAAAAGAACGTCCCTTTTGTGTTCCCTTTTGTGTTCAGGTAGTCGGTGAGGCAGGCGCGGAAAAAGCGGTCTCTCGCGTCATCGCGCGCCTCATGAGTATCATAGGTATAGATATAGATTTTCGTCATGTTATGTATTCTATCATTTTGCCGCGCTGCCGGCGCGCAGCGCATTCGCGACCGCGAGCAGCGCGACGCCGACGTCCGCAAACACCGCAACCCACAGATTCGCGAACCCGAGGGCCGCGAACACGAGTACCGCCGCTTTGATGCCGAGCGAAAACACGATGTTCTCGCGCACTATCGCCTTCGTCTTGCGCGCTATCGCTATTGCGGTAAGGAGCTTCGACGGCGCGTCGTCCATGATGACAATATCGGCCGCCTCTATCGCCGCGTCGGAGCCGAGGGCCCCCATCGCGATGCCCGCGTCGGCCCGCGCGAGTACCGGCGCGTCGTTGATGCCATCACCCATAAAGATGACCGCGCCTTTCTTCCCGGCAATCAGCTCGTCTATCACTTCGACCTTTTGCCACGGCATCAGGCCGGACCTCGCTTCGGAAATCCCGAGTTCGTTTCTGACGGCTTCCGCCGTCTCCGCGCGGTCTCCCGTAAGCAGCTCCGTATGCGATATGCCGAGCGCGCGCAGCCCGTCCACCGCGTCTTTGCTGTCCGGTTTCAGCGTATCGGATAAGGCGATAACGCCTGCGTACACGCCATCCGCCGTCACGTAGACGACCGTGCCGCCCTCCTCGCGCAGGTTCTCCGCGCTCTCCACATCCGCGTCCGGAACCGAAACGCCCTCGCCGGCGAGCAGCTTTTTATTTCCGACCAGCACACGCTTTTCACCAATTGACGTTATTATACCGTGCCCGGCCTTTTCCGTCACGTCCGACGCACCGCCAAACGCCGGTTCCGCCGCGCCGTCGGATTTCCGCGCCGCCTCATATCGCTCCACTATCGACCGCGCTATCGGGTGCGTGGAATTTTTCTCGGCCGCAGCCGCAAGCCGCAGCACCTCGTTCTCGTCGAAACCCCCGGCTGCGCGCACGGACGTCACATGGAAGGCGCCCGTCGTCAACGTACCGGTCTTGTCGAAGACCACCGTATCCGCGTTTGCAAGCGTTTCGAGGAAGTTGCCTCCCTTTACGAGTATGCCGCGGGCGGACGCCGCCCCGATACCGCCGAAAAAGCCGACTGGTATCGAAATTACGAGCGCGCACGGGCAGGACACGACGAGGAACACGAGGCCCTTGTGTACCCACTCCATAAAGCTGCCGAAGCCAAGCAGCGGCGGCAGGACCGCGATAAGTAGCGCAAGCCCGACCATTACCGGCGTGTAGACGCGCGCAAACCGTGTAATGAAATTCTCCGTCTTTGCTTTGCCCGCTTCCGCGCTCTCCACGAGGCCGATGATGCGGCTCGCGGTTGATTCCCCAAAAAGCTTTGTCACGCGAACCACAAGGAGGCCGCTTTCATTCATCGAACCGGCGAGAATCTCGTCACCCGCCTCTTTTATGACGGGAACCGATTCGCCCGTCAACGCGCTCATATCGAGGTAGCTCTCGCCGTCCTCTATTATGCCGTCTAAGGGCACGCGCTCGCCGGGGCGCACGAGGATTTTCGCGCCGACCGCTATCTCCTCCGCGCGGACCGGCGTCACCGCGCCATCCGCGCCGATAACATTTGCCGTGTCGGGCCTGATGTCGAGCAGCCTTCGTATCCGCAGCTTGCTCCTGTCCACCGCCCGGTCCTGCAGGTATTCGCCGACGCTATAGAACAGCATGACGGCTGCCGCCTCGGGATATTCCCCGATGATGAACGCGCCGATGCTCGCAATGCTCATCAACGTATTCTCGTTGAACACGTCCTTTCGTATAATACCGCGCGCCGCCGCGAGAAGGACGCTATGCCCGATAAGCAGGTAGGCGGCGAGGAAAGCGCAGAAGAAGATGGCGCCCGTCAAGGTCGTCATATCGCCACGTACGCTGTAGACGGATTCCGGCAAAAATCGCCCGCCGAGGTATTCAAAGACGAGGCCGACAACGAAAAGCGCGGCGCCGCCTATCATCGGCGGCGAAACCGTTATCTTATCCTCGTCGCCGCAACAGTCTGTCCTCGCATCAAAATAGGTCGGCCCCGTCTGGCAGCACGCGCAGCCGGCAGCTTCGTCGCGCGCCGGCTTGGCGGGGGTCTGTGATGTTACCACCGGTTCGCAGCAATCGCAGCTTTTATCGTGTTTGTTATTCTGAATGATTGACATGAGCTACTCCTATCCGCAATATATCCTCCACATGGTCGTCGTCGAGCGCGTAGCGCACTCCTTTGCCCTCTTTCTCAAACCTGACAAGCCGTACGTTCCGCAGGATGCGCAGCTGGTGCGATATGGCCGACGGCGACATACCGAGACGGGCCGCGATCTCCTGCACATAGAGATCTCCGTGAGACAGTTCGTAGAGGATTTTCAGCCGCGTCGGATCCGAAAAATTCTTGTACAGCTCGGCGAGCCGTACAAATTCGTCGAGGCTGAGGCCCGCCCGTTCCGTATTTTGTTTTGATTGTTTCGCGCTCACACTCATCAGTCCTTTCCTGACGCTTCCCTTTTCTCTGGAAGCATTCCTGTTTTTCCTTCGCCCTTTTGCCCGCCGACGGGGCTGCTTTTTCAGCAGCCCCATCATATGAGCAGATGTTCATATGTACATATTAAAGCATGACGTGAAGGTTGTCAAGCCACTTTAAAAAATTCATCCCGGGTTTTATTTTTCCGGAACGAGGACCTTTGGCTATCGCGGGTTTTGCTTTACATAAAAAAGAACTATGTCTCCCAAAAGTACTTTTAAATACATTTCGAGGATATAGACTTACATTTCGGTTCAAGCCCTCTTGCGGCGGGATTATTATACGAATACACTATGCTTTGTCAATATACGTTATCAGATGCAGAACTTTTACGAAAAGAGGTGAAGACATGCTGCATCATAAAGAATTGCCGGCCACGGCGGCGATTTACAAAACGCCCGAAACAACACAAACCTGTATCCTCTGCGGCAAGGATACGCTTCCGGTACATTTCAAAGGGAAATGTGTGTGCGAGGACTGTTTGAGCTTCGTAA
>JAITEX010000069.1 GCA_031281765.1 Eubacteriales Family XIII. Incertae Sedis bacterium
CGGGTGAATCGGGTACGGGCAAGGAAATCATCGCAAACGTGATTCACGCGTCGAGCAGATGGCGCGGCGGCCCCTTTGTCAAAATAAACTGCAGCGCGATTTCGCCGTCGCTTTTCGAATCGGAACTCTTCGGCTATGAGGGCGGCGCCTTTACGAGCGCGTCAGCCAAGGGCAAACCGGGCCTGCTCGAGATTGCGGACGGCGGCACCCTTATGCTCGACGAGGTGGGCGATATGCCGCTCGAGACGCAGGCAAAGATGCTGCGCGTCCTGCAAAGCGGTGAGTTCTATCATGTCGGCGGTACGAAACTCATACAGGTGAACGTGCGCGTCATCGCGTCGACGAACAGGGACCTCATCAGCATGGCCCGTTCCGGGCAATTCCGCTCGGATTTGTTCTTCCGCTTGAATACCATCTCTATAAGCATTCCGCCGCTGCGCGAACGGACAGCGGATGTGGAACCGCTTATCCGGCATTATACCTATATGTGCAACAAACTGTACGGAACGAACAAGAGCTTCTCACCGGCCCTTATCGAGCTTGCGCGGAGCTACGCCTGGCCGGGCAATGTGCGCGAACTGGAGAACATCGTCAAGCGCCTCGTCATCACCTGCACGGAGGACATGCTGACCCCGGAACATTTCTACGCGAAGTGCGGAACGGAATACGATATGAGTATCGAAAAGCCGCCGGTCCCGGAAACGCAAAGCGTCCTCGAAAACGGCGGCCCCATTCCGATGAAATCCTTAGTGGAAAACTACGAGCGCTCCCTCATTGAGTCCGCTCTCGCAAAGGCCGGCAACACGCGCGCCGCGGCGCGCCTTCTCGGCATCAGCCAGGCAACCCTTATCCGCAAGCGCTCGTCCGCATAATCTATTTGGTACGTGTCGCTATATCAATAATATCCCCGATAATCGCGCTCCCCGTCGGCAGCGGGCCGGCGCCCTTGCCGTACAGCATCGTCTCCCCGAGGATGTTTCCCTTCAGGAAAATCGCGTTGAACTCGTTGTTCACGCCCGCGAGCGGATGGCCCGCGTCGATGCGGGTGGGAGCGACGGAGCGGACAATCTCTCCGTTTTCTTTGGCGGCGCGCGCAATCAACTTGATGACCTTTCCTTCCGCTTTCGCCTGCGCGATGTCCTCCGGCGTCACGCCCGTGATGCCGGTCGTCGGAATATCCTCGACCTTTACGCGTTCACCGAAGCAGAGGGAGATGAGAATCGACAGCTTGTTCGCCATGTCGATGCCTTCCACGTCCGCCGTCGGGTCCGCTTCTGCGAAGCCCTTCTCCTGCGCTTCCTTCAGCACATCCGCATAGGGGCGGCCTGCCTGCGTCATCTGCGTAAGGATGAAATTCGTCGTGCCGTTCACGATGCCCATGACTTCTTCAATTTGGTTTGACTGGAGCACCGTCGTGATTGCGTTGATCACGGGGATGCCGCCGCCCACACTCGCCTCGAAGCGGAAGAGGACGCCCGCCTCCTTTGCCGTCTCTATCAGCTGCTCGTAATTCGCCGCGATCGCCGCCTTGTTCGCGGTCACAACGTGTTTGCCATGCCTCATCGCTTCCAGCATAAAGGTCGTCGCCGGTTCGACGCGGCCCATCAGTTCCACCACGACGTCGATGGACGGATCCTGAAAGACCTCCATGCGGTCCGGCGTGAAAAGCGCGCGATCCGGGTTCACCTCACGCGGGCGGTCGATGTCTATTTCGATAATCTTGGCGACCCGCAAATCAAGGCCTGTTTTCGCCGCAATAGCGTCGTGGTTGATTTCGATTCCCTGATACGTCCCGACGCCGATATTGCCGAAACCCATGATGGCGATGTTTACTGTTTTCATACTACTGTTCCTCCTTCTCCGTCCGGCCTTACGCCGTCACCCTGTCAAGCATAAGCTCCGCGATTTGAATCGTGTTCGTTGCGGCGCCCTTGCGGATATTGTCCGCGACGCACCAGATATTGAGTCCGTTCTCAACCGAAAAATCACGGCGTACCCGACCGACATAGACCTCGTTCGTTCCCGACGCGTCGCGCGCAAGCGGATAGACGTCATGCGCAGGATCGTCTTTCAGGATAAGTCCCGGTGAGTTTGCAAAGAGTTTTCTGACGTCCTCCAACTCAAACGGTCTTTTTAGTTCTACGTTGATAGTTTCGCTGTGCGAGTTAAAGACCGGTACCCGTACCGTCGTCGCCGTGACCGCAATGGAGTCGTCGCCGAGAATCTTGTGCGTCTCATTGATCATCTTCATTTCTTCTTTAGTATAACCGTTTTCCTCAAAAACGTCGATGTGCGGCAGGCAATTCCCGGCGATCGGATGCGGATAGGCGGCGCACAGGTCGTTGCCCTTCAGCCCTTCTTCTAATTCACGCGTACCCTTGACGCCGGAACCGGAGACCGCCTGATAGGTCGAATACACGATGCGCTTCAGGCCGTAGGCATCCTGCAGCGGTTTCAGCGCGACCATCGCCTGTATCGTGGAGCAGTTCGGGTTCGCGATAATCATCTTCTTGTCAAACGCCTCGAACGCCGTCTGAGGATTGACTTCCGGCACGACGAGCGGGATCTCCGGGTCCATGCGCCACTGGCTGCTGTTGTCGACAACGAGGATGCCGTGCGCCGCCGCGATGGGCGCGAAATGCGCGGACGGGCCGCCGCCGGCGGAGAACAGCGCAATGTCTATCTCCTTGTCGTCAAACGAGTGGTCGCTGATTCCCTCGACGCGGTACTCCCGGCCGTCGAACGTGAGTATCTCTCCGTCCTCATCGGGCGCGGCAAACATATAGACGGTATTATAAGGGAAATTTCTCTCCTCGAGAACTTTCAGGAACGTCGTTCCGACCATTCCAGTCGCCCCGACGATGGCAATATTCGGTTTTCTGTTCATTTCGTACTCCTTAATATACATTAAAAATTATTTTGCGATTCGCGCAAAACCGCGCATGGCAAAGCATGAAAAGGGTTTTATGCTTCCCCCTGTAGAAAGCGATACGTTCTTCGCGCTTATTCTAACATATAGCGGACAGGAAATATATAATATTGACGAAAATTTATCAAAGATTTTTTGAGATTTTTTGAAGGGGCGCGACCGCCGGAACCGTCCTATGCGTCCCGGTCGAAATTTCCTATGGTGATGTCGCGCGACACGGCATAACGGCCGCCGTTCACCGATGTGACCACGCAGCGCAGGGTATAGTAACCGTTCCGGCGCGCCTTTTCAAGGCCCCGGATGTAGTCCGTCACGGAATCGAGACTGCCCGCGGAGAGCGTCTCGCCTTCCCGCGTCAGCAGTTCCCATTCGCCGACCCGGTCGCCCGCGCGCGTCTCTTTTAGCTCTATGCTGTGGGGGTTGATATGGCCGCAGTCGCAGTCGCCCGCAAGCGCTATCTCATACTGCGGCGGCGCTAAGGTCGTATAGGTGATGGCGGCCGCGCAGATGGCCGCCGCGGTCCCCGCCGCGGCTGGGATCGTGAAACCCGACGAGGCCGCAAGCATCTCCTTGCCGAGGAACAGGCCGGCTTTGAGCTTGAGGCCGAAAGCCGCCATGCCGCCGCCGGCTGTGCGCGCGAGGGGCCTAGAGAGGGGCGCCGAAGGCAATTCGGGCAGGGACGCCATCTCCGGGTAGCGTTCTTTCAGCAGGGTTTCGAGGTTCCGCTTCGCGCGTATCAAATTCGTCGAGACGGTCTTGACGCTCGAGCCCGTCGCCTTCGCGATCTCCCGGTACTTCATGTCGCCGAAATAGTAGAGGACGAGGGCTTCCCGCGATTTCTCGGGCAGGGTCTCTATGGCGTCGCGCAGCTCCGCGCTCAGCTCCCGCTCGCCGAGTATCTTTTCCGGCTCCCCGTCGATGTCCCTGTCAGCTATGGTATTGACCATCTCCTCGCTGAGCGGCGTGGTGCGCACGCGGCGCACCTTGCCCCTGATGATGTTCTTGCACCGGGCGTGCAGTATCTTGTACGCCCAGGCGTTGAACGCTTCCGGGTTCTTCAGCTTCCCGATATTGCGGTACATGCTTATCATGGCGTCCTGCACCGCGTCCTCGGCGTCTTCCTTAGAGCCGAGCATACTCATCGCCGCAAAGCTCAGTTCACGGCGTTTGGCGGCGCAGATTTCCTCAAACGCCGCCCTATCGCCGTGTATCGCACGTTCTGTTTTTGTCTTTAGGTCACTTGCCGTCAACCAACATTCTCCCTTTTTCTGCGCAGCAGGTGGCGCGTCAGCAAGGTCACTAAGGCCGC
>JAITEX010000074.1 GCA_031281765.1 Eubacteriales Family XIII. Incertae Sedis bacterium
GCGCTGCGGGCGGCGACGGGAGACGAATGGACCGTCGAAAAGGCCATGAATATCGGGCGCCGTATCACGAACATTATGCGCCTCTACAATCTGCGCAGCGGATTGACGGTCAAGCTCGAAGAACCGTCCTACCATTATTCCACCCCGCCGAAGGACGGGCCGAATGAAGGCCGTGAGATACGCGAGAACTTCTTCAAGATGCGCCGCCGTTACTTTGAACTGATGGGCTGGGACACGGAAACGGGCGTCCCGAAGCCGGAAACATTCAAGAAACTCGGCCTCGATGATTATCTCGCCGACCTTGCCACGGCGGACCTCTATAGATGTATAATATAAGGTATGAAGATATACCTTGAAGACCTGATAGCACATACGAAAGGCGAACGGGAACTTGCTGACGGCAGCGACATTGCGGCGTTGCTGTCTGTCCTGCGGTATGAAAACTACGACCTCTACCATACGGTAAACGGCAAGCATCAGCGTTTCGACTTTGTGCTGTCCGGGGGCGACCGGGTAGCCATCATTCCCGTGCTGAACGGCGGGTAAAGAGCTGTAAGAATAAGAAGGAGAGACGCCATGGCAGATTTAAAAGTTTACGTGATGGACAACGGCACGAATGTCGGCAGTATCAAGAACGACCTGATTTCTACGGACGACCCGGACGAGCGGTTCAATTTCCCGTCATGGACGGTGCTGATTCGCCACAAGGACGGCAACATCCTCTTTGACGCGGCGGCCCATCTGGATCCCGAGCGGCAGATTTCGCTGATACTCGACAATCTGCGGATGGAGGATGAGGACGCGCCCGTAAACCGGCTGAAACAGATAGGCCTTGAGGCCGGGGATGTCGACACCATACTGCTGTCCCATATGCATCCGGACCATTTCGGCTATATCGATGCGTTCCCGAATGCGAAAATCATCGTCCACGAGGACGAATTTACGTATATGATGCGCGACTACGCATTGAAGCGTTTCCCGTTCACAAAGGATTTCGACCATTTCCTCAAACAGGATTTGAAGTGGGAGCTGTTCCCGGCCGACGTGAAGATGCGGGAACTCGTGCCCGGCGTGACGATAGTGAACTTCGGCGAGGGCCATTCCTTCGGCGTACTCGGCCTGCTGCTTGAACTCAAATGCGGTAACAAACTGCTTATTTCCGACATCATCTATTCGCCCGAAAACGTCGGGCCGCCGGTCCGCTACCCCGGCATCTGCCATGACCGGGAGAGATGGGAAGAAGTGATGAACTACACCCTGCTGCTGGCCCGCCTGACAAGCGCGGAAATCTGGTTCGGCCATGATCAGGCGCAGTTCGACAGCCTTATCAAGTCCACAGAAGGGTATTACGAATAAAAAACATATCATAGCGGTAGCGCCAACGTAGGGGGAGTATGAAAGAACGCGTCGCGTATTTTGATAATATCAAGGGCATATTGATTCTCACGGTTGTCCTGAGCCACTTCATGCTGTATTGGGATGATGTGCCGGGCAGCACCTTGCTCATTACCGTAAGATGGTGGACCAATATGTTTGTCATGCCGGCGTTTCTGTTCGCAAGCGGCATTTTCGCGGGCCGCGCCATCCACGACGAAAAGGCGTACTCGGCGCACAAGATTTTAGTATACGGGATCTTGTTTCTCATTGTCGGCTACGTGCTGATGTTTGAGACGAGCTATCTGAAAAACGGCGTGGCGCCCGAACTGAAGACGATTCTTGCCGTATTCAATACGACTACCGCGGCGTGGTATCTGCTTGCTATAACGATATACACCATGACCGTGCCAACGCTTGCGAAATTGAGAGCGGGACTTATGCTCCCGATAGTGTATATTTTTTCGCTCAGCGAGGGCTTCTGGATACAGGCGCCGAAAGTCCTGTCTCTCGGCAAAGTGGTGGCCTTCCTGCCGTATTTCGTCATCGGGTTCTATCTGACCGACGCGCGTATGCTGGAGTGGAGAAGATATGTCGGGAATCTGAAACCCGCCAAGCGGCTTGCGGTCTACGGAGCCGCGATAGCGCTCTTCGCTGCCGTCTATACGTTCTTAGCTCTTCGCGGGCCCGGAGGCCTCGGCAAACTGATACACAATCTTGAAAGCAGTTACCGGGGGTATGAAGCGATAGCCGATATGCGGAATGTCAGCGTTCTGGAAGCGTTCCTCGGCAGAACAGCGCTCTATGCGCTTGTCCCGATACTGATTTTTGCGATAGTTACCTTAGTTCCTATAAAGAAGCTGCCCTTTATCACACGGGCGGGGACAAACAGCCTGCAGATATATATATTCCATGTGATTATCTATTATATTATTTTCATACGCGGCATAGACACCTGGCTGATGGCGCAGTCCCCGCTCTGGCGTTACGCGCCCTTCGTCATCGCGCCGCTTCTGACCTGGCTACTGTCCCTGCCTTCCGCTCCGAACAAATGGGTGAAAAGCCTCGACGCATTTTGCCGCAAAGCCCTGCGGCAAAACAAGACTTTATGAAACTTTATATAACTTTATGAAACTTGACAAAACTTTATGAAAGCGCGGCCCTATCTCCACGTCACGCCTTTCCTCACCCTCAGCACGGTAATAACGAGGAAGACCGCGCCGATTGCGAGCGAGCACGCGCCGATGAAAAGAAAGCGGCCGGCGGTGCTGTCGCCGGAGATAAACTGGGATATGCCCGTGTAGACGGGCGCCGAGAGGAAGCCGGCGATGCCGTTCATAATGCAGTTGAAGAGCATCGTCGCGAAGAACGAATCGTTCGGCGTTACATAGCGTGAAATTGAAACGATGCCTTGCGGCGACGCGAGCGTGAGCGACATACCGATGATGAACACGCCGGTAAGCATGAGCGGTACGCTCCTGTCGGACACAGCGACGACGAGATAGCCGATCGTCATCAGGAGATAGGCTATTGCGATAAGGTAGTCGCCGAGTTTGTGTGAGAACTTGTTGAAGAACAGGCCCGTGATAACACCGCCGACGAGATTGACGGCAATGCCCGTCCCCGCGAGCGAAGAATAATTCTCGAAGCCTGTCTGTTGCAGGTGCGAACTCAAATTGTTCGCGAGGGCGGCGAACGTCATCACAAACAGCAGTGAACCAAAAGTGGAAAAGAACCAGACATCTTTCGGCATACCCCAGAACCGCCCGCCGTCGCCCGCCTTGATTTTCTTGTCCTTCGGCAGTCCGAACAGGGCGAACAGGAAGATGGGCCAGGCGAGCAGCAGCATGATGTAGCCGCCGAACCAGACGACCGTGACCAAAAGCCCCGCGAAAAAGCTCTGCACTATGCCGCCGAAGCTCACGAAGGAACCCTGCAGACCGCTTGCAAGCTTGCGCTCGCGCTCGCCGAAATCGTCGATCATAATGCTCGTGATATTCGACACGATAAGCCCTGTGCCGCTGCCGAGCAGCAGGCCTGCCGCTATGATTTGCCAGAACTCTCCGTGCAGCAGAATGACGAAGAGGCCGGCCGAGCCGTGGAAAGCGAGGCCGAGCAGAACGGCGGCGCGCTTGGACAGTTTGCCAAACCGTATGAGATAAGCGCCGATAATGCCGGATATGACCGAGAGCAGGCAGGGCAGGGTGACGGCCGACTGTATGGAAAGCAGCGAGAACTGCGGGAACGCGTCCGTACTCATACGCGCGATACCCGGCGTCAACGCCATCTGCGGTATATGTATCAGGGCGATGACCATGATGGCGGTCATCAGTATCTTCTGTTTCCTGTCCAAATCAGCTCCTCCCTCCGGGCATAAAAATGCCTTTTAATAGCTCTGCGCGTCCTCATATAGTTGTGTTTTTTGTAATAAAGATCGGTGAGTTGAAAATTACTTTATTATTATACTATAATAAAGAGGCAATGTCATGCAATTTCCGGGGGGTCAGGTAAATCAACTGAAATCAACAAGTGAATAATTGTCGGCGATGATTGCAGAGAAGGAGTGCGTATGAAAGACATGCTAAAGGGCAAGGTCGCTATCGTTACGGGAGCGACGAGCGGAATGGGCGAAGCGACGGCGCGGCTATTCGCGAGCGAGGGCGCGGCGGTGATTCTCGGCGGGCGCAGCAGGGATAAGGGTGAGCGGATTGCGTCGGAAATCGAGGTTCTCGGCGGGACGGCGCGGTATTACGGGCCGCTTGACGTCACGAGCGACGAAAGCATACGGCTGACGATAGACAGGGTCCTCGCGGAATTTGGACAGATAGATATTCTCGCGAACTTTGCGGGCAAGACCTTCGACGCCGAGGGGCTTTCTCCGGAGGAAGCCTATCAAAAGACGATGGACTTCAATATGACGGGTACGTACAAAATGGTATTCGCGACGCTGCCGTATATGAAGGAACAGCGGTCCGGCAATATTATCATCTGCTCGTCGAACGGGGCGTTCAATCCGACGACGCCGGCCTACGACTACCACATGGCAAAGGCTGCCTGCGAGTCGCTGACCGTCAATCTCGCGATGGACGTGGCGCCGCTCGGCATACGCGTCAATTGCATCAAGCCCGGCCCGATAGTAACGGCCTTTTGGGATGAACTGCTCGAAGACGGCCCGGAACGCGACGCGTTGTTTGAGGGCATCGCAAAGGCTGAGGTCCCGCTCGAACGGCTCGGCACGCCTGCCGACATAGCCGGCCCCGCGCTTTTCTTTGCGTCGGACCTCTCGGCCTATATCACAGGCCTCTGCCTCTATGTGGGCGGCGGCATGGGCTATGTATACGCGCACGGGCAGTCGTTTTTGCTCGGAAAGACCCAAACCGGTACAGCTAAGTAAGCGATAGTAACGACAAACCGAAATATTTTTCCTGTGCATGAGGAGCAACGCAGGCACAGGGAAAATAGGCGGCTTGCAAAAGGAGGACACATTATGCAGAGTATTTTTTCGGCCCCCAACCCCCTGCTCTTTGGCAGCGGCGCGGTGAAGACCATCGGTGACAAAATGAAGGAGTACGGGTGCAAGAAAGCGCTCGTCGTCTATGACAAGGGCATCAAATTAGCGGGCCTCGCGGACATCGTGATAGGCGTTATTCGGGATGCCGGCCTTGAGGCCGTCAGCTTTGACGAGGTGCAGGCGGACCCGCCGGACTGGTCGGTCGAAAAAGCCGGCAAGCTCGCCGTGGACGAGGGCGTGGACATCGTGATCGGCCTCGGCGGCGGCAGCAGCATGGACACGGCAAAGGGCGCGAAGGTCCTTATCACGAACCCGCCGCCGTTGAAACAGTATTTCGGCCGCGAGGGCGTGGTCACGAAACCGAGCGTCCCGCTTATCGTCATTCCGACCACGGCCGGTACGGGCAGCGAATGCACGCCCGGCGGCACCATTACGGATACGGAGCGCGGCATCAAGGTGAACATCTCCGGTGTCGGCGCGCAGGTCACGCTCGGCATCGTTGACCCCGAGCTGACGGTAAATCTCCCCCCTGCGATTACGGCTTCCACGGGCATGGACGCCCTCTGCCACTGCACGGAGTCCTATACCTCGAAGCGCGCGAACTATTTTTCCGGCGTTCTCGGGCGTGACGGCACGAAGCTCGTCGCGAAGTATCTCGCGCGCGCGGTCAAAAACGGCAGGGAGGATATTGAGGCGCGCGAGGGCATGTCGCTCGCGGCTTCCCTCGGCGGCATGGCCATGTCCGGCGCGTTCTGCCACCTGTCCCATGACATAGGCCGCAGCCTCGGCGCGAAATTCCATGTGCCGCACGGAAACGGCTGCGCCGTGACCCTGCCACAGACGATGAAGGTCGTCGCCCCCGTCTATCCCGAAAAGGTGAGATATATAGCAGAGTGTTTCGGCAAAGAGCTCGCGGCGGACGCGACGCCCGAAGAAATAGGGCAGGCCGCGCATGACGCCATCAGGGACCTCGTGAAGGAAATCGGCCTGCCGTCCATGAAGGGGCTGGGCCTTGACCTTGACGAACTGCTCGCCGTCGTTCCGGACGAAGTCGTGATGCAGGCTGAGATGTCCGCTAAGATCGGCATTGTGACGATACCCGTCCCGGTCACAAAAGAGCTGATAGAAAACATCATCAGGGACGCGTGGAACGAAGCCCTGGAAGATTGATGAGCGCGCGTCTGATTCCCCTGAATTAGTGATACGGCTCCGGGGCGGCGCGTACGCGCCGCCCCGGAGCAAAATGCGGCAACAGGTATCCATAAGAATTTATAAGTCGGCAGAAAATTATTGTTGACATAGGAATATTCACCATGTTATAATATCCCATCAATTGCACTGATGCACTAAGGAGAATTTGACATGGAACCATACGCGGAGCCGGAGCGCGAGTACAAAAACAACGTGTTCATCGACTACATAGGGACAAAGGACCGGCTTATCGAAGTCTACAACGCCATTCGCGGCACGGACTACCCGAAGGATACGGACATAGAAATCAATACACTGAAGAATGTGCTCTATCGGTTTATCCAAAATGATATTTCGTTTGTGATAGACGGCAAGCTCGTCGTTTTGATAGAGCACCAGAGTACGATAAACGATAATATGCCCATACGGATGCTCGAATATATTGCAAAGATATATGAGCAGATGATAGAGGGCGACGCCTATTACCGGAAAAGAAGAATCATGCTGCCGCGGCCGGAGTTTATCGTCCTCTACAATGGGAAAGAGAAATACGACGAGCGGAAGGTCCTGAAGCTCTCATCATTATACGCGGACGGCGGGGGCGGTGATGATTTGGA
>JAITEX010000089.1 GCA_031281765.1 Eubacteriales Family XIII. Incertae Sedis bacterium
TGACAGATTTATTGCATTCGAGAACTATTAGACCAGCTAATATACTGGTTATTTATGCACTATGTTTTAATACCTCGCATGGAATTTTGTTTCACTTTAGACATCAAAAGGGATTAAAATAACGGTGTGAGAACATCTGAAATGGGACTGATCATGTGTTTGGTATAATATTCCATTATAATGGGTGAAGAATATATCATAATGAGCACGTAGCTAGGAGAAAGAAATCTGGTTTGACTATAGGTTCATTCAAATATCATTACCTTTTCTAAAAACACATACTTTATTCTGGTATGACATAATTCAGTGAGCAAGTTTAAGTATAGTGTAATTTTGCAAAGATACTTTTCAGACAATGTTTCTGCTGTGGTTGACAGCAGCAATTGGTGGATTTTTAGGATATACAGAAATTAGGATTGTGGTTGAGAAACACTGTTTATTTTCACATAAGTTGCGATCAGTTCTGTAACTGAGTTGATAAAAGATACTACCCATAATTATTGATATGTAAAAAGAAAGAGGGAGAGAAGTTACTGTGTTGGCCATTTTATTTGTCTCTTTTTAAATAACTGTATTATGAAATAAGGAAATGGCAATATAACTGCATGGAGCAGCGTTCTTCTTGAGAAGCTAATTGTTTCTCAGTTAATCAAAAGATTTCCTGGCTTTTATGGGACCTGAATATTCATTAAAGTTTGGGCGGCGTTGCGCAACCCGAAGGACATGAAGGGAAACTCGAACAGGCCGAATGGAGTGGTAATTGCAGTCTTCTGAATATCATCGGGATGGACGGGGATTTGGTGATACGCTCGCACCAGGTCGATTTTGGAGAAGACGGAGCAACCGGAAAGTTGGTGCGAGTAATCATGGATGTGCGGCTGACCGGCGCGTGTTCCGCCTGCCCGTCGGCGCAGTTCACTCTCGAGGACGTCGTCCGCTCAGAGGTCATGACGGCGCTCCCGAACGTCAAATACGTGGCGCTCGATCGGGGCGTCAGCGACGATCTCCTGGATTTCGCAAAGCAGATCCTGAACAAGGAGAAGGCGGTATGACCGGTTGCGGTAGAGGATCCTCAACAAAGAGGATAGTTTATAGATAAGGTTTGGTAAAGGAGGAACAAAAATGGCATTGATGACAGGTGAGCAATATATAGAGAGCTTGCGCAAACTCAACACACAGGTCTACATGTTCGGTCAGAAGATCGACAATTGGGTGGACCATCCTATCATTCGGCCGTCGATCAACTGTCTGAAGATGACCTACGACCTCGCCCAGGACCCGGAGCACGAAGACCTGATGACCGCGACGTCGAACCTCACGGGGAACAAGGTCAACCGCTTCAGCCATCTTCATCAGAGTACGGACGATCTGAGGAAGAAGGTCAAGATGCAGCGACTGCTCGGCCAGAAGACGGCTTCGTGCTTCCAGCGCTGCGTCGGGATGGACGCGTTCAACGCGATGTTCTCCACGACCTTCGAGATCGACAAGGCGCACGGCACGTCCTATCACGAGAGATTCAAGAAGTATCTGACCTACATACAGGAAAGCGATCTCGTCGTCGACGGCGCGATGACGGACCCGAAGGGCGACCGCGGCAAGAGCCAGGGAGCGCAGGTCGATCCCGATCTCTTCGTGCGCATCACGGAGAAGCGCGAGGACGGCATCGTCGTACGCGGCGCGAAGGCGCATCAGACGGGTTCTATCAATTCCCACGAACATCTCATCATGCCGACGCAGGCCGTGAGCGAGGACGAAAAGCAGTACGCCGTCGCGTTCGCCGTGCCGTCGGACGCCGAGGGGCTGTTCATGATCTACGGCCGTCAGTCCTGCGACACGCGCAAGCTCGAGAAGGACGCGGACGTCGATCTCGGCAACAAGCAGTTCGGCGGGCAGGAGGCGCTCGTCGTGTTCGACGACGTCTTCGTGCCGTGGGACCGCGTATTCATGTGCGAGGAAGCCGACTTTTCGAGCATGCTCGTCGAGCGCTTCGCGGGCTACCACCGTCAGTCTTACGGCGGCTGCAAGGTCGGCGTTGGGGACGTCATCATCGGCGCGGCGGCGCTCGCGGCCGACTACAACGGAGCGGCCAAGGCTTCGCACATCAAGGACAAGCTCATCGAGATGACGCATTTGAACGAGACGCTCTACTGCTGCGGCATCGCGTGTTCCGCCGAGGGATATCCGACCGAAGCCGGCAACTACCAGATCGATCTCCTCCTCGCGAACGTCTGCAAACAGAACATCACGCGCTTCCCGTATGAGATAGTCAGGCTCGCCGAGGATATCGCGGGCGGTCTCATGGTCACGATGCCCTCGCAGGCGGACTTCCGTTCCGATCTGAAGGTGCCGACGAAGTCCGATATGACCGTCGGCCAATGGTCTACGAAGTTCTTTGTCGGCGTGGACGGCGTGCCTACGGAAAACCGCATGCGCGTGCTGCGTTTCATCGAGAACATCGCGCTCGGAGCGTCCGCCGTCGGCTACCGTACGGAGTCGATGCACGGCGCCGGCTCCCCGCAGGCGCAGCGTATCATGATCGCGCGTCAGAGCAATATCGCGGCGAAGAAAGAGCTTGCGAAGGCCATCGCCGGCATCAAGGACTGACGAGAGGACCTGCCATCTTGCTCGTTGGCGTGAAATTCTGCGGCGGCTGCAATCCCGGATACGACCGGCGCGCCGCCTATGAGCGGATCAGGGACGGCGTCAGCGCCTCGATGGCGAAGGCGGGCGCCGAGGTACGTTTTGAACATGCGCGGGAGGGCGTTCTCTATGACGCTCTCCTCGTGATATGCGGGTGCGCGAACCGTTGCGCGACCGTGACGGGGTACCGCGCGAAGGCCCCGTATGTGTATGTGTGTAATGAGAACGACGCGCAGGAGGCGGAGCGGCGGCTCACGGAACCGGCGGCAGGATAGGTAGGATAGGAGAGGTGTGTTATGGGATGGGAAGAGTATTATAGGGAACACAAGTCGAGCGCGGCCGAGGCGGTGGGCCGCATCGAGAACGGCAGTCACGTCGTGCTCGCGCACTGTGTAGGAGAACCGCCCGCGTTGACGCGCGCCATGGTGGAGGACGCGGACCGTTACGAGAACGTGACCATACACCATATGGTCAGGCTCGGGCCGGTCGACTACGCGACGCCCGGGCTTGAGAAGCATTTTCGCATCGAACCGTGGTTCAGCGCGGGCAATGCGAGGGCGGCGATAGTCGAAGGGCGCGGCGACTTCGCGCCGGTCTTTTTTCATGAGGTTCCCCTCCTCATACGCGCGGGGCGGCTCGGTTGCGACGTAGCCCTCATCAGCGTGAGTCCGCCTGACGCGAACGGCTTTGTCAGCACGGGCGTCTCCGTGGACTACACGCATCAGGCGGTCAGGACGGCGAAGTATGTCGTGGCCCAGGTCAATCCGCGCATGCCGAGGACGCTCGGCGGGAGCTTCCTTCACGTCACGGAGATAGACGCTTTCGTCGAGGCGGAGGACGAGTTGTTCGAGGTCGCGCCGCCGAAGATCAGCGACGTGGAGCGCGCCATCGGCGAACACTGCGCCTCCCTCATCGAAAACGGATCCACACTCCAGCTCGGCATAGGAGCAATCCCCGATGCGGTCATGTTATTCCTCAAAGACAAGAAGGATATCGGCATTCACTCGGAGATGATCGCGGACGGCACGCTCGAGCTTTTCAACAGCGGCGTCATCAACAACTCGCTGAAGTCGGAGAACAAGGGCCGGATGACGGTCACCTTCCTCATGGGCACGCGGGCGCTCTACGATTTCGCGCACGACAACCCGGCCGTCGAGGTGAGGCCCGTCGATTATGTGAACCATCCCATCACGATCTCGCGTCAGTACAAGATGGTGTGCATCAATTCGGCCATGCAGGCCGATCTCATGGGGCAGGTCAACGCCGAGGCGATCGGCTTCAAGCAGTTTTCGGGCGTCGGCGGCCAGGTCGACTTCGTGCGCGGCGCGGCGATGGCGGACGGCGGCAAGTCCGTGATAGCGATGCCGTCGGTGACGGTCAAGAAGGACGGGACCACCATCTCGAAGATCGTGCCCTTCCTCGACGAGGGCGCGCC
>JAITEX010000092.1 GCA_031281765.1 Eubacteriales Family XIII. Incertae Sedis bacterium
ACGGAAGGCGCCGCAGCGGAAACGACGTTTGTCGTCGGCAACGACGCCCGTGTGGTCGCGTTCACGAACACGGTTCCGTCCCCGGAAACGCCGACGACGCCGGATACGCCGACCACGCCTGCCACGCCGACGACCCCAACCACGCCCACTGTGCCAACCACGCCTGACACGCCGGGTACGTCCACGTCGAACAATCCGGCAACGGGAGACAGTGGCGGGCCTGCGCTTCCACTCGCCGTCATACTCCTCATTATCGGGGGGATAGGCGTCATTGCCTGCCTGCGGGCGCTCGAAACGCGCCGGACGCGGGAATAGGACGGAACACAAAAAGGACGACACAAAAGGGACACAAAAGGGACGTTCCCTTTTGTGTCCTCTTTTGTGTCTGGTCGGCAGCACAAAGAAGAACGTCCCTTTTGTGCCAGGGCGTTAAACGCCCGGAACAGGGTGCAAACAATATGTAGCGGATTCCCGCATTTTCAATGGGTTGCGGGTTTTATTATGCAAGAAAACACGTGAAAAAACAAAAAAACTCTTGAAACCTTGAATTACCTCGCATATAATGAATAAGTTCGCGGAAAAATGCGCAGTGCGTGACCGCGGGCGTAGTACGCGACTACTCTTATAGAGGAGGAAAACATGGCAGAACAGCAGAAAATCAGGATCAAGCTTAAGGCCTACGAACCGGAGATACTTGACAAAGCCGCGGCGGACATCGTAGAGACGGCAAAGAGGAACGGCGCGGAAGTATCCGGCCCTATTCCGCTTCCGACGGAAAAGGAAGTTGTCACGATCCTGAGGGCGGTCCATAAGTACAAGGACAGCCGCGAACAGTTCGAACAGCGCACACACAAGCGCCTTATCGTCATTACGCATACGACGACCAAGACCGTGGACGCGCTTATGAAGCTCGACCTCGCCGCCGGCGTGGACATCGAGATCAAGTTATAGCAGAGGCTTAGTATGATCGCCAAAGGCCCGGGAGGCGGGGCGATCCGCTGTAAGGAGGCAGGAATGAAAACAATCATCGGCAAAAAAGTCGGGATGACGCAAATCTTCTCCGAAGAAGGCAATCTGATTCCCGTAACGGTCGTCGAGGCCGTACCGAACACGGTCACGCAGATCAAGACCGTGGAAACGGACGGGTACAACGCCGTTCAGGTCGGATATGACGACCTGAAGGAACATCGCGCAATCAAGCCCGTCAAGGGTCATTTCGCGAAGTGGGAGGCCCCGCTGAAAAAGCGGCTTTTCGAAATCAGGCTTGGCGAAGGGGAAACCTATGAGGCCGGGCAGACCATTACGGTCGAGGATTTCGAAGAAGGCGTCAAGATAGACGTGACCGGCATTTCAAAAGGCAAGGGTACGCAGGGTAATATCAAACGGCACGGCCATCACAGAGGCCCGATGACGCACGGCAGCAAGCATAAGAGGCTTGCCGGCGCGCTCGCCGCGGGTACCTACCCCTCACGCGTATTTAAGGGCAACGCAGGCCCCGGGCGCATGGGCAACGAGACCGTGACCGTCCAGAATCTCGAGTTGATAAAGATAGTTCCCGAGCGGAACGCGCTGCTCATCAAAGGCGCGGTCCCCGGAAAGCGCGGCGGTATCGTGAGAGTCCGTTACGCCGTTAAGGGACAGAAATAGAAAGCGAGGGCAGCATATCATGGCAAAAGTCAAAGTGCTAAAAATGGACGGCGCCCCGGCGGGAGAACTTGATCTGAAGGATGAAATCTTCGGCATAGAGATCAACGAAAACGCCGTTTACGAAGTCGTCAAAAACTATCTGGCAAACCAACGCCAGGGCACGCAGTCCGCAAAGACGCGCGGGGAAGTCCGCGGCGGCGGCAAGAAGCCGTTCCGCCAAAAGGGGACGGGTCGCGCGCGCCAGGGTTCGACCGTCGCGCCGAACCACGTCGGCGGCGGTATCGTGTTTGCGCCGAAACCGCGGGACTACAGCTATAGCGTCCCGAAGAAGGTCAAGCGGCTCGCGCTGAAGTCGGCCCTCTCGGCGAAGGTGCGCGACGGTGAAATCATCGTTATCGACGCGCTCAGCTTCGAAGCGCCGAAAACCAAAGAAATGGTAGCCTTCCTCGGCAATGTCAAGGCCGAGAAGAAAGCGCTTATCGTCACCGCGGAAAAGGATGAGGCGGTCGTAAGGTCCGCGTCGAACATCCCGGGCGTCGGCACCACGCAGGTCGGCACGCTCAATGTGTACGACATACTCAATTACACGAGTTTCATCGTCACGAAGGACGCGGTGAGCAAAATCGAGGAGGTGTATGCCTGATGAGATCCCCATACGACGTAATACTGAAGCCGGTCATTTCCGAAAAGAGCATGGCCGATGCCGAGAACAAGAAATACACCTTTAAGGTCGCGACGGACGCGAACAAGACGGAAGTCAAGCACGCCGTTGAAGAGATTTTCGGCGTGCAGATCACGAAAGTCAACATCATGAATGTTAAGGGTAAGAAGAAAAGAATGGGAAGAAACGTCGGTATGACGTCCGCTTCGCGCAAGGCCATCGTGACCTTGGCAAAGGGGAGCAAAGAAATCGAATTCTTCCAGAGTCTCTAAGAGGAAAGCGAGGAGCGTAAGACATGGGAATTAAAAAATACAATCCGACTACTCCGGGACTCAGGGGGATGACCGTCTCCACCTTTGAGGAAATAACGGCGACAAAGCCCGAGAAGTCCCTGACCAAGACGCTGAAGAAGCATTCCGGCCGGAACAACCGCGGCAAAATCACGGTTCGTCATCGCGGCGGCGGCTACCGGCTGAAATATCGCATCATCGACTTCAAGCGCAATAAGGACGGTATTCCGGGACGCGTGCGTTCGATAGAATATGATCCCGGCAGAAGCGCAAATATCGCCCTTATCGTATACGCGGACGGCGAAAAGCGCTACATCATAGCCCCGAACAAGCTGACCGTCGGTCAGACGGTCGTGTCGGGCGAGGACGCCGATATTCAGGTCGGCAACGCCCTTCCGCTGAAGAATATCCCCGTCGGTACGGTCATTCACTGCGTGGAGCTGAAACCCGGCAAGGGCGCGCAGCTCGTACGCGCGGCGGGCGGCAGTGCGCAGCTGATGGCGAAAGAGGAGAAGTTCGCGCAGGTGCGTCTCCCCTCGGGAGAAGTCCGCAAGGTGCATATCGTGTGCCGCGCGACTATCGGCGAAGTCGGAAATCTCGAGCATGAGCAAATCAAGATAGGCAAGGCCGGCCGCAAACGGCACATGGGCATACGCCCGACGGTCCGCGGTTCCGTCATGAACCCGAACGACCATCCGCACGGCGGCGGCGAGGGCAAGGCCGGTATCGGTCGCGTCGGGCCCGTAACGCCCTGGGGCAA
Source organism: Eubacteriales Family XIII. Incertae Sedis bacterium (assembly GCA_031281765.1). Classification (GTDB taxonomy): domain Bacteria; phylum Bacillota; class Clostridia; order Peptostreptococcales; family Anaerovoracaceae; genus JAITEX01. Next base: position 3,359 of record JAITEX010000092.1, read on the forward strand.
GCCCACCCTCGGCTACAAGACGAGGAAGAAGAACAAGCCGTCGAGCAAGTACATTGTAAAGAAGCGTAACGAGAAGTAGAGAGGAAGGAGTAACGAATAAATGAGCAGATCACTTAAAAAGGGACCCTTCGTCAATGAGAAACTTCTGAGGACGATAGAAAACCTGAACGCGCGCAATGAAAAGCGCGTGCTCATCACCTGGTCGCGCCCGTCCACCATATTCCCGCAGATGGTCGGTCACACGATCGCGGTGCATGACGGACGGCGTCACGTCCCCGTATATATCACGGAAGATATGGTGGGACACCGTCTCGGCGAATTTGCCCCGACGCGTACCTACCGGGGCCACGGCAACGATAAGAGCACGAAAGTGAAAAAGACCGGCTCGTCCGGCGGCCTGAAGCCGGCTGAGGTCCTTGCGGCGCAGCAGGCGGCGCAGCAAGCGGCTGCGGCGGCGCCTGCGCCGGCGCCCGCGGCTGAACCCGCGGCGGAAGAATAGAGAGGAGACTGACGAATCATGGAAGCAAAAGCTATCGCAAAATATGTGAGAATGTCTCCGATCAAGCTGAAGCCCGTAGCGGATCTGGTCAGAGGCAAGGATCTCGAGGAAGCGCTGACGATCCTGAAATTTACGCCAGGCAAGGGCGCGGAAGTCGTAGAGAAAGTGGTGCGTTCCGCGGCCGCGAACGCCGAGAACAATTTCGACTTGAGCAGGGACAACCTCTATGTCGCGGAAGTCTACGCGAACAAGGGCCCGACAATGAAAAGATGGCGCGCCGCCGATAGAGGACGCGCGGCCATGATCCTCAAGAGAAGCAGCCATGTAGGCGTGACGCTCAAAGAAAAGGAGGAAGCGAAGTAATGGGTCAGAAAGTAAGCCCCCACGGTCTCAGAGTCGGTATTATCAGCGATTGGGATTCGAAATGGTATGCGGATAAGAAGAACTTTGCGAACTACCTGATTGAGGATAAGCACATCCGCGACTTTATTAAACGCAAGCTCTATGCGGCGGGCATATCAAAGACAGTCATCGAGAGAGCCGCCGAATCAAAGATAAAAATCACGGTCATGACGGACAAGCCCGGTATCATTATCGGACGTTCCGGCACGGGTATCGATGAGCTGAAAGCCGCGCTCGAAAAGCAGACCGGCAAGACAGTCCATCTGAATATCGTCGAAGTACGCCGTTCGGAGCTCGACGCGCAGTTGACCGCGGAGAGCATCGCGCAGGCGCTCGAAAAGAGGATAGCGTTCCGCCGGGCCATGAAACAGGCCATCGGACGGACGATGAAGGCAAACGCCAAGGGAATCAAGGTTCTCGTATCCGGGCGTTTGAACGGCGCGGACATAGCGCGCAGTGAAAAGTACAATGAAGGGAACGTCCCGCTCCATACGCTCCGCGCAAACATCGATTACGGGTTTGCCGAAGCCGATACGACCTACGGGAAAATCGGCGTAAAAGTATGGATAAACCTCGGTGAGAGGTTGGAAAAGGGTCTGATGAGCAGTATTCCGAGCGAGAAATCCGACGGCCGCAGAGGCGACCGCGACGGGCGCAGGAACAACCGCAGGGACAGCAGGGACGGCGGCCGTCCGCGCAGAGACAGGGACAATAACAGGAGAGACGGCGGCGGCAGAGGGCGCAGAGATGATGCGCCGCGGCCCGCGAGAGCGGTCAATCCGCGCAAGAGGATTACGCCGAAGGTGGATCCGGCGGTAGAAGCGGCGCGCAAGGCCGCGGAAGAAGAAGCAAGAGCGGCGGAAGCGAACGCGGCGGCGGAAGCGGCAAACGCGTCGGCGGAAGTGGAAACAACGGCAGCCGCAGGTACGGAAGGAGGCGATGAATAATGTTGATGCCCAAAAGAGTCAAACGCAGAAGGGTTCATCGCGGACGCATGAAGGGTGTTGCCACAAGGGGCAATACCATCACCTACGGAAGCTACGGCCTCATAGCCATGGAGCCCGGCTGGATCAAGTCGAACCAGATTGAGGCGGCCCGTATCGCGATGACGCGTTCCATCAAGAGAGGCGGCAAGGTCTTTATCAAGATTTTCCCGCACAAGCCGGTTACGAAGAAACCAGCCGAAGTACGTATGGGTTCCGGTAAAGGCGCTCCCGAATATTGGGTGGCCGTCGTCAAGCCGGGTCGCGTAATGTTCGAAATAGACGGCGTTACATTTGCGCAGGCAAAGGAAGCGATGAGGCTCGCCTCACACAAGCTTCCCATCAAAACGAGATTTGCCGTGAAAGGCGAAGAGAATATCAAGGGCGGTGAAGCGAAATGAATTTGGAGAAAATAAGACAAATGACTGACGCCGAGCTGGAGAATGAACTGAAAAAGATGAAAACGGAACTGTTCAACCTCCGTTTCCAGCACGTCACGGGTCAGCTTGAAAACCCCATCAAACTCAGGGGTGTCAGGCGCGACATCGCGAGGGTCAAGACCGTTATAAGAGAAAAAGAAATCGCAGCGGAAAGCTCGATTAGCTAACGGGAAAGGAGAATCGCAGTGGCAGACAGAAATATCAGAAAGACCAGGGTCGGTATCGTAACGAGCAACAAGATGGATAAGACCATCGTCGTTTCGGTCGAAGATTTTGTGCGCCATTCCCTCTACGGGAAATCGGTGAAAAGAACGAAGAAGTTCAAGGCTCATGACGAGGGGAACCAGTGTGACATCGGCGATCGCGTGCGTATCATGGAGACGCGCCCGCTCTCAAAGGACAAACGCTGGCGTCTCGTCGGGATACTCGAGAAAGTCAAATAAGGAGGAGGCAGGCATGATTCAAACAGAAACAAGACTGCGCGTCGCGGACAACTCCGGCGCCAAAGAGCTGCTTGTCATCCGTATTCTCGGCGGAACGAGCCGTAAATACGCGAATATCGGCGACATCATTGTATGTACCGTGAAAGAAGCGACTCCGGGCGGCGTTGTCAAGAAAGGCGACGTGGTGCGCGCGGTTATCGTACGCAGCAAGACGGGCGCCCGGCGCTCGGACGGGAGCTATGTCAAGTTTGACCAGAACGCAGCCGTCATCATCAAGGACGATAAGACCCCGATGGGGACGCGCATTTTCGGGCCGGTGGCTCGCGAGCTCAGGGAAAAGAGCTTCATGAAAATAGTGTCGCTGGCGCCGGAAGTGCTGTAACCGCAGGAGATTACTGGTATGAAGATTAGAAAAAACGATACCGTGATGGTCATCACGGGCAAGGACAAGGGGAAACACGGCAAGGTGCTGAAAACCGACCCGAAAAAGGGTACCGTGATTGTCGAGGGTGTGAACATCCAGACAAAGCACCAGAAGCAGACACGCAAGGAACGGGCCGAAATCAAACACCAGGAAGGCCCCATCAACGTTTCGAACGTCATGTATTACGATACGAAAAGCAAGGTCGCGACGCGTATCGGATATACCTATGAAAACGACAGAAAGCTTCGGGTCGCGAAAAAGACCGGCAGCGTCATTGACTGATAAAGGAGGTAACCGGATTGACAGCAAGATTGCAAGAGAAATATAAAAGTGAAGCATTCGGGGCCCTTCTTGAGAAATTCAAGTACGACAATGTAATGCAGGTGCCGAAGCTCGAAAAAATTACGATCAATATAGGTCTCGGAGATGCTAAGGACAACGCGAAGATGATGGAGACGGCCGTAGAAGAGCTTGCGCTTATCAGCGGGCAGCGCCCTGTCGTCACGAAAGCGCGCAAGTCCATCGCGAACTTCAAGGTCAGGGCGGGCATGCCCGTCGGTACGAAGGTGACGCTTCGCGGAGAAAATATGTATGTATTTGCCGACAAGCTGTTCAATATCGTGCTTCCCCGGGTCCGCGACTTCAGAGGGGTTTCGAAGAATTCCTTTGACGGCAGAGGCAATTATTCCGTGGGGTTGAAGGAGCAATCCATATTCCCGGAGATTGTCTATGACAAGGTGGACAAGGTCAAGGGTATGAATATCATATTCACAACTACGGCTAAGACGGATGAGGAAGCAGCGGAACTTTTGACGCTGCTCGGAATGCCGTTCGCGAAGTGATGGAGGAGTAAATACATGGCTAAGACATCATTAAAAGTGAAACAACAGCGCAAGCCCAAGTATAAGACAAGAGCTTATACGCGGTGCAAGATCTGCGGCAGGCCGCATTCCGTCCTGAAAAAGTACGGTATATGCCGGATATGTTTCAGGGAACTCGCGTACAGAGGGGAGATCCCCGGAGTGAAGAAGGCAAGCTGGTAGGAGTCAGGAAAGGAGAATCCCCATGACAATGACAGATCCCATTGCGGATATGCTCACAAGGATAAGAAACGCGAACATGGTCGGTCAT
>JAITEX010000099.1 GCA_031281765.1 Eubacteriales Family XIII. Incertae Sedis bacterium
GGCTGGACGGAGCCGCGCTGTGTGCAGGCCTGCCCGCTGCGCGCCCTCAGCGTCGTCAGGTGTACCGATGAGGAATACGACAGGATCGTCGAAGCGCAGGGCCTGAAACCGCTCTATGAAACCGCCGAACGCCCGCGCGTATTGTACAAGAATCTTGACCGCTACACGAGCGTCTTTATCGCGGGCGCCCTCGCGCTGACAAACGAGGAAACGGGCGCCGAGGAAGCCGCAGAAGGCGCGATGGTACGCCTTTCGCTGAACGGTGTCCTGCTCGCCGAAATAAAAAGCGATTGGTTCGGTGAGTTCAAGTTTGACCATATACCGAAAAACACGGGAAGTTTCGACGTGGAATGCGAAGCCGACGGCTACCGGCCTGTCCTCATGAAAGCGGTGGTCGCGGACGAAAGCGTGGTGCTTGACACCGTCCTGCTCACGAAGTGAAGTTGCGTTATTCCGGTTTCGATGTAATAATAAGGCCATGAACTATACCGATAGTACCACTGCCTATTACGAAGCCTTTCGCCGTCTTCATTCGGAGCGGTCGCTTGCGGCCCGTCCCGAAGCGTCCATACTGCTCGGCGACTATTTCTTCAGCCTGTTCGCAAAATCCCTGCTCGCGGAGAACCGGACGGATGAGGCGGCGGAAATAGCAAAGCGTCTGCAGGCGGAAATAACGGAATTGATAGACGAGGACCGGATGAAAGCCGATGTAAGCCGCATCCTCTCAGCCGGCGGCAAAGGCTTGCGCACCAAGCTCGCCCGCATCTGCTACGATGTCGGGCGCAGATACGCGGCCGGCGGCGCGGAGCATAATGAGAAAGAGCTTGAACCCCTGCTCGAGGTCCTCGATATGCTGCACAACGCCTCGCTCATACACGATGACGCCGTTGATGACGCGGAACTGCGGCGCGGCCAGCCGACGATAAACCGCACGAGCGGCGTCTTTGCGGCGGTACAGAGCGGCGACTGGCTGCTTGCGGAAACGATGGGCCGCGTGGCGGGTTACCGCGAAGTCGAGATAGACGAGATACTGACCCTCGTGCCGCTCGCGATGTGTGAGGGGGAACTCCTGCAGCAGCGCATGAGGTTCCGGCTGTCGCTCCAGACGACGCAGCGGTATTTCCGGTTGATCGGCTGCAAGACGGCGGCCCTCTTTGCGGCAAGCTGCCGCGCGGGAGCCCTTGCCGCCGGCGCGCCGGCAAACGTGGTCGGCGCCCTCGACCGCTTCGGCAGGCTGTTCGGCATAGCGTTCCAGATACGCGACGATGTGCTCGACTTCTGCAGGGAAAAGGAGACGGGCAAAAAATACGCGCAGGATATACGCAACGGCATATTTACGCTGCCGGTCCTGCTCGCGGCGGGATATATGCCGCCGCCCATAACGGCTCTGCTCGAAAAGAAGCAGAAGTCCGAGCGCGACGTGGACGACATCGTGGCGTGGGTTGAGTCAACAGATTCGCTTGACAGAGCGATGAGAGAGTCCGGAAAGCTGTTTTCGGAAGCCGAGGACGTCTTAGACGGCATCGGCCGCAGCAAGTATACGAGGAAGCTCAGTGAGGTGGTCGGCGAAGTATGCGCCGCGGGGTAAACCGTACGTCTTGACGGAGGAAGTGAGGAAGCTATGAGAAAGACCTATCATATGGCGATGATCGAGGACAAGCGTTTCGGGCTCGGGACGCTGCTGAAGGTCGGCGCCGTCTGCGCCGCGGGATTTGTGGCGTACACACAGCTTGTAAAAAAGGACGAGGCCGCTCCGGAAACGGGCAGCCCGACAAGCGCCGCCGCGTCAAAATTTTCCGTTGACAAGGCCGCGCGCGACGCGAGCGAGTTCGCTGCGAAAGTCCTCAAGGCCGCGAAGAAAGTCCCGGACGCGCTGAAACAATGAAGATAGATATACCCGATGATTTCGGCGATATGACCGTTGGCGATTTGCTCGCCGCCTTCGCTGGGGAGGATAAGCTCGACGCCGTACGCGCCCGCGTGTGCGAGGAGCTCTGCGTGCGTATCTCCGCGACGGTCCTGCGCGCGGACCTTGCGGGCATCATTGAGCGCGAGGGCGCTCAAGTGCTGCAGGACAGTTTACCGGGCCCCCTCGCGGCCTTGCTCGGCGGCGGCGCCATGTCCGGCGTCTCGAAGCGCATGGAGGCCGCCGTACAAAAACAGCTGCTCGAAAACGGCCGCGAGATCCTCATTCCGCTTATCGCGGAGGAGCTGCGTGAGCTCGAGAAAGAGCCCGTGAACAATCTATTGAAGCTATGGAATACCGAAGACTGAAACCCATCGACGTCATCCGGCTTGCCGCCCCGCATACCTGGGCGGCTTCCGTCTTCCCCGCGATCTTCGGCGGCGCGGTGTACTTCAAGGCGGTTTCGCAGGCCGCCGCCGAACCGGCCATCCGCTTAGAGCCCTCGTCCGTATTCCCGTTTGGCTCCGACCCGCTGCTCGCCTCGTTTATCGCCTTCTTGCTCTGTTTCGCGGCGGCCGTACTCATGCAGTCTGCGGTCAATGCCCTGAACGACTACCGCGACTTTATCAGCGGCACGGATACGGTAGGGAACTCGGATGACCCGACGGACGCGGTCCTCGTCTACAACAATATAGCGCCGAAGGC
>JAITEX010000124.1 GCA_031281765.1 Eubacteriales Family XIII. Incertae Sedis bacterium
CCGTCGATACCGTCGTACCATTCTCCTTTAACCTAAAAAATTTTTCCATAATAAAATGTGCCTCCTCTCGTGCGTCGGTTTACTGATAAACCACAAGATGTATGATTCCGATACAGCTATTATACCGTATTTTCTGTTTAATGACACAAAAATAAAATGGTTTTGTTATATATTTTTATTCGGCAATCTACTGCGCGCCGAACCCGCAATTCGGGAAGATGCAAGTCTGGCAATTGAAGCAAAACCCGCCGTTACCGAGGCGCGCGAAATCGTCCGCCGTCATCGCGATGTCGGCCATCACGCGCGGTAATATTAAATCAAAAGCCGTCCGTTTTGAGAACAGCACCCCTCCGGGTACGCCGATAATAGCCGTTTTGCCGAGGTAGGCGAGCATAAACATCGAGCCGGGCAGGACCGGCGTGCCGTGCGTTACGATATGCGCGCCCGTATTCTTGATTGCAAGCGGCGTCCGGTCGTCCGGGTCGACGCTCATGCCGCCCGTTACGAGTACGACGCCGGCGCCCTCGTCCGCAAAGCGCAAAATCTCCTTTGTCGTCACCTCCGGCACGTCGGGGACCACCGCCCTGCCGGCTTCTTCCGTATCGAAATCCGCGAGTATGCGCTGCAGTACGGGCGCAAACCCGTCCTCAATCAGCCCCTTATAGACCTCGCTGCCCGTCGTCACAATGGCCACTTTCTTGTGGACATACGGCCTGACGGTAAAGACAGGCTGGCCGCCGGCCACCTCCGCCGCCGCGTCAAGCACCTTTTTCTTTACGGCAAGCGGTATCACGCGCGTCGCAAAGAGCGTATCCCCCTCGCGTACCGCCGTCAAATGATGCCGCGCCGCTATCGCGACCTCAGGAATGGAATTGAGCCGATACAGCAGCTCCGTATCGGACAGAAACATACCGTTCACGCTCGCGGTGAAATCGATGCGCCCCTGGTTTATCCCCGAACGGTTCATATGCCCTGAGCCGAGCAATTCCGCGAGAAAAAGCGCCGCATCATCCTCATGCACCATATCGACGTCCGTTTCGTCCCAGACATAGAGGTGTTCCTTGCCGACCTTCAGAAGCTCGGGAATATCCTCTTCCGCGACGATATGGCCGCGCTTAAACAGATTCCCCTTGAACTCGCCCGGAACTATCTTCGCAATATCATGGCAGAGCGTCAGCCCCACCGCCTCTTCGGTCTTTACTATCTTCATACTTCCCTCAATCAAATATTACACAACGCAGCTATAAACCGATTATGAGCCGAAATTTTTTGTCTATAGCAAGGCGTACCGAATGCGAGCCGAGCGCAGCGTACTTGAAGTACGTGAGCGAGCGAGCATGAGGAACAACGCAGCTATAGGCAAAAAAGGCGGCTCACACACCACTTCCGCAGTCAGTTGGCACCCCGCGCAACACATCCAACCCATGCTCCAGCGACGGCAGCACGACTTCGAGGTTCTCCTTGATAGCCTTCGGACTGCCGGGCAGATTGATTATCAAAGAACGCCCGCGAATACCGGCCGCCTCGCGCGTCAACACCGCCCTGTTCGTAATCTTGAAGCTCTCGCGACGCATAGCCTCGGGAATCCCGGGCGCAAGCCGCTCGCAGACTTCCGTCGTCGCCTCGGGCGTCACATCGCGCGGCGAGAACCCCGTACCTCCCGTCGTCGCGATAAGCGCAATATCATACACATCCGCATACTCTCTCAGCTTATCCTTTATCTGGAGCTTTTCGTCCGGGACTATCTCCGCAACGCGCACATCAAAACCCGCGTCCGTCAAAAGCTGCGCGAGCAGCGGGCCGCCCGTATCCTCGCGTTCACCGATAGACGCCTTATCGCTAACCGTCAGTACGGCCGCCGTATACTTCTCTGTTCCCATATTCACCTCCGAACCCGCTCTGTAGACTGGAGCTAACCTCACCTGCGGCGGATCCGCGGCAAGCAGCTTCCACAGGCTTCTGTTTCTGCCTGTCTTACGCAACGACCCTTACTTCGTCCCCCGCGCGTATCGCTCCGGGCACAATGACCCTCGCAAAGACGCCTTCGCGCGGCATCACGCAGTCCCCCGTCAACTGCCGTATCTCACAGCCGAAGTGGCACTCCTTGCCGATTTGCGTCATCTCAAGCTCCGTCTCGCCGACCTGCAGCTTCGTTCCGACGGGAAGCTCATAGGGAATCAAGCCCTCAATAAGGATATTTTCCGCAAAATCACCGGGCGCGAGCTGCGGCATCCTGTCGCGCAGCTTGTCCACGCTCTCATCCGCGAGCAGGCTTATCTGCCGCACGGGATCCTCACCGTGCGCATCGCCGACCACGCCCTCCGCCGCATTGACCCGTATCTCGTCAACGGGATGCTTCCGCTCACCCTTCTTCTCACTGATACAAACCGCTACTACCTTCGCCATTCCGGCACCTCACCTTTCTGTTCACTCGCTCCTGACATATTCCCCGGATTTTCCGCCGGTCTTTCTGAGCAGCCGCACCTCGCCTATCTCAATATCGCGCTGCACCGCCTTGCACATATCATATATCGTCAGCGCCGCGACGGTCGCCGCCGTCATCGCCTCCATCTCCACGCCCGTCTCGCCCCGGCACCGCACCGTAGCCGTCACGCCGATGGCCGAAGCCGCCTCGTCCGGCTGGAAATCGATGTCCGCGCCCGTTATCAGTATCGGATGGCACATCGGTATAATATCCGGCGTGCGCTTCGCGCCCAGTATGCCGGCCACCTGCGCCACGCCGAGCACATCGCCCTTCTTGATGCCTCCGTCCATAATAAGGCGGAACGTATCGGGGTTCACCCGCACCGTGCAGCCTGCCGTCGCCTCGCGCAGGGTCTGCGCCTTATCCGAAACATCGACCATGCGCGACCGGCCCGCTTCGTTGAAATGCGTAAAATCACTCATTATCTGCTGTCATTGCGGCCCCTGAGCCGCAATCTCCTTTCTGTAACCAATGCAACATCCTTTTTACTGCTTCACCGCAAAGCCGCAATCTATCTACCCACCTATCGCGCTCATGCCCCTGCGGCTATCCGACGCCGCGCCGTCCTCAAGCCGGTGCCGCATCGGTTTACCCTCGATTCCCGCGCGCAGGGTCTCGAGCAGCTCATCGCCGTGCAGGCCCTTCAGCGCTATCTCCTCGCCCGAATGCAGGCAGGGCTTCAGCTTGCCGTCCGACGTGATTCTGATACGGTTGCAGTCCGGGCAGAAATGCGCGCTTATCGGGTGAATCAGCCCCACCGTGCCCGGATAGCCGTCCTTCCGGTATACTTCCGCTACGCCGTCCGTACCGACGGGTTTCAGCTCCGGCACGCGCCGCAACACCTCGCCCAAGCCGATAAACCGCTCCCGGTTCCAGCCCGCGCACTCGCCTATCGGCATGACCTCGATAAACCGTACATTGATATGCTCGCGCTTCGTCAGTTCCACGAG
>JAITEX010000127.1 GCA_031281765.1 Eubacteriales Family XIII. Incertae Sedis bacterium
TCGTCGATACCGGCGTGACGGGCGGGAATCTGCGCGATGAGATACAGCGCCTGACCGGTCTGCCCGTCGTGCTTGTCAATACGCATGCGGACGATGACCATACGGCGGCGAATGCGCAGCTTGGCGCGGCACATATGCATCCCGCGGAACTCCCGTATTATGAGGCAAAGAACGGAAGGGACGCAAAGACTGCGCCGCTGTGGGACGGCGACGTCATCGACATCGGCGGCCGCTCGTTTGAAGTGATCCTCATACCCGGGCATACGCCCGGCAGCATTGCGCTCCTCGACGCGGAAAACCGTGTGCTCGTCGCGGGGGATAGCGTGACGCTTTCGCCCGTATTCCTCTTTGACCCCGAGGGATATGCCGCGATAAGGAGCGTCAACGCATTTATCCGCAGCATGGACAGATTAGGCGCGCGCGCAGGCGAGTTCGACACGGTCTATCCGTCGCACGGCCCCTTCCCCGTCCCTCCCGCGCAGATTGGCCACTTGCGGGCCGCTGCCGAAAAACTTGCGGCCGGAGAACTTGACGGCGGCGAGCCGCCCTTCCCGATGCTCGCAAAGCTGTACGAACACGAAGGCGCGGCGTTTTTCTATTAATTTTCTATTATAAGGAGGCACAGGAAACCATGGCAGCATACGCGGAATACAAAATCGAAGGAAAGATTGCGATTGTTACGGGCGGCGGCACCGGCATAGGAGAGGCGTGCGCCATCCTGCTTGCTCAGGCCGGCGCGAAGGTTGCGGTCTTCGGACGCCGCATGGAGCCGCTTGAAAAAGTCGCGGCGGAATGCGGAAAATACGCGGAAGCGATGGCGCTGTCCGTCGATGTGAGCGACGAGCAGGCCGTACGTGACGGGGTTGACAAGGTTGCCTCTGCATGGGGCGGCGTCGACATCCTTATCAACAACGCGGGCATTGACCTGAAGGTCGAAATGGGCGAGCAGCGGTTCGAAACATATTTCGGGACCGAGAGCGCCGGGGAATATATGCGCTATATGGCCATAAACAGCCTCGGACATTATCTGATGAACAACGCGTGCATACCCTATATGCAGAAGAAGCATTTCGGACGTATCGTCAACATCAGCTCCATCCTCGCGCTGACGGGCATCTACAGCACGCCGCCGTACGTGGCGTCCAAGGGCGCCTCGCTGACGCAGACGAAGTCCTATGCGAAGCGCTACGGGCGCGACGGCATCACGGTGAACGCCATCCTGCCCGGCATGATAGACACGCCGATGAAGGAGGATTCGCCGCCCGAGGAATATGACATCGTTGCGTCGATAACGCCGCTCGGGCGCGTGGGGCAGCCGATGGATGTGGCGCGGCTCGCGCTCTTCCTCGCGCAGGATGACCTGTTTATTACGGGGGAGGGGATTGCGGTAACGGGCGGCTCGTGAGCCGTCTATTTTGCCCCTGTCGGCGTTGCCCCGCTCGCTCAATCGCTCACGTACTTCGAGTACGCTGCGCTCATTCGCTCGCGGTGCGCCTTGACAGGAACAAAATATCCCGGCTCATAATTTGGAAGAAGGGGGTTTATGGATAAAGAGACACTGCGGGATGTTGCGGCTGACTTCTGCAATGAGTCGCCGACGAATTATCTGCCGAAGCGGGATGGGCTGTCGGCAGCGGCTGCTGCCGCGGATAATTTCGCCCGGAATAATATCTACGGCGCGCTTTCGGACGCCGAGCGCCTCGGCGCGGACGCGGAGAGCGGGTATGTGGGGATGCGGTTTTACGGAGACCCCGTCCTCAGCATCGGCGCGGCAGATGACCCGGGGTTTCTGAAGCTGAAAGAGCCGGATATTATCGGGCCCTTCCACAAGATGCCGGAGGAGTGGCTGCCTGGCGCGAAGACCGTAATTTCGTTTTTCCTTCCCTTTGAGAAGCGCATCGTCGAGGCGAACAGGAAGGACCCCGTAGAGCCGGCGATGGAATGGCTGATGGCGCGCGTGGACGGGCAGAAACATCTGCTGGCGTTCGGGCGGCATATCTGCGAGACCCTTGAACATGAAGGCTACCGGGCCGTCGCCCCGCAGCTTGAAGACGCCTACATTATGCGGCCGGCGCGCTTCCCCGTACCGGGCGGCGAGGACGTCATTCCTTTCGCGAGCAATTGGTCCGAGCGCCACGTCGGGTTCGTGACGGGGCTCGGGACCTTCGGGCTCTCCACGAATTTCATCTCGAAGGCCGGCAGCGCAGGCCGGCTTATCGGCGTTATTACCGACTGGGAGGCTGAGCCGGACAAGAAGGACTACGGGGACTGGCTCGCGTACTGCAATAAGTGCGGCGCCTGCGTCCGGCGTTGTCCCGCGCGCGCCTACGCGGGCTGCGAGCCCGGGAGGAAGAATCACGAGATTTGCGGCGAACATATCCACTTCACCTGCCTGAAATACGAACCGCGCTACGGCTGCGGCAAATGTATCGCGGGTATGCCGTGCGCCTACACGGCGCTGCCGGCGTCATGATACCAAGGATGGGGAAACTGTCATCAGAGCAGTTGAAAGCATTTGCTCTTTCGGAGTGCAAGGCCGATCTTGCAGGCATAGCCTCCGCCGACAGGTTTGCCGGCGCTCCGAACGGACAACGTCCCGGGGATTTTCTGCCGGGTTGCCGGTCGATAATCGTCCTGGCGGTCGGCGTACCCGATGGCGCGCTGCAAGCTATTATGCGCAAACGCGAAGACGGCCTTGACAGTGTCCACGGCATTTACGGTTCGTACGGATATGTCGGCGGACCGAACTACACGCTGCTGTTTGGCGCGGACAAGATGGCGCGGTTTATCGAAAATAAAACAGGAGAGATAGCGACGCCCTGCCCTGCGGGTCCCACGCACGGAGCGAAAATGATAAGCCTCCGTCATGCCGCGGTTGCGGCCGGCCTCGGAACATTCGGATGGCATAGCATCGTCATTTCACCCGAATACGGGACGAGAAACCGCTTTGCCGCGATTTTGACGACGGCTGAATTTGAACCCGATCCGCTTTATGACGGCCCGGAACTCTGCAATCCCGAAAAATGTGGCGTATGCGCGGGCATATGCCCGAACGGCAGCATACCGAAATATAATGAGGGCGAAAAGGTCAGCGTAGAAATAGGAGAAAAAACGTATACGTACTGTAAATTCCGGTTTGACCCCTGTACGGTCGCGGGTCAGGGCCTATTTGGAGATGGGGCTGTGGCAGCCATTGCCGAGGGGCGGGGAAAACCCGGTCCGCCCGACCCGAAAACAGAACCGAACAATAGCTTTTTTATCCACTTCACCTCATGGAAATGCGGATTCTGTATGGCCTACTGCCCCGCGGGTGGTTGGGCAAAGCACTTTCCTAAGCAGGGCCTTACGCGAATCAATTTGAAAGAATATATGAATGGGGCTCCGAGATGAATGACACCGATAAATTGAAAGCGTATAGTACCGGGCAGTTAGGGCTTGACCTTGTCGGTGTCTGTGACGCCGTTCTGCTTGAGGATGAGCCGCGAGGACATCGCCCGTCGGATATACTTCCCGGGGCAAAATCCATTGTGGTTTTCGGGAAAGCAATACCTGACGGAAGCGTACAGGCGGCATTTCGGCATTTTGAGGATGGACATCCGACGGCACGCGGAAGCTATACGGCTTACGGCGCCGACCTTGCGCCGAATTTCACGCTGTTTTTCGCAACGTTTGAGCTGAGCAGATATATCGAGCGCGAGATAGGCGGCGCCGCGGCGCCGCTTCCCTGCGGGCCTATGCAATGCGGCGTGCCGAATTCTGTGGCGATTCCCGCGTTCGCGGCGCCGTTCCGCGTCGGGCTGCCTCTTAATATCGATAAAGCCGCCTATGGCGCAGGGCTTGGAGACTACGGCTGGAGCGGGCGCTTGCTTACCGAGGAATACGGCCCGCGCATTCATTTCGGCGGAGTAGTGACGCAAAGATGGTTCGACGCGGATAAGCCGTGGGCGGACAAACACATATGCAAGGGCGAAACCTGCCTTGCGTGTGTGAGGCACTGCCCTGCGAAAGCGCTATCCCTGCCCGGAGCTGATGACAAGGGTTCCGTAAGAACCGTCGGTGTCGCCGGCGCAGAGAGAAAAGTCTCGGCGGTGAAACTGAACAAATGTATCGTAGCCGCCTGCGCGCTGCGAAAAGAGTATGGCGGCGAAGACGATTTTTGCTCCGAAGACCCGACAGACACGGAACTTGAGGGCGCCTTTGAACGCAAACCCATCAACAACTTCGAGGGGTTAGACCATTACCCCAAGTGGAAATGCGACCGTTGCTTGCTTTATTGTTGCGCCGGAAAGTGGAAAGAGAAATTCTTCGATCGAGGACTGACCGAATATGAATGAAATAAACGAAAACCTGACCGGGAGGCTCTATGATATCCAAGGGTTCTCCGTGCATGACGGGCCGGGTATCCGTACGACGGTCTACCTGAAAGAGTGCCCGCTGCGCTGCCTGTGGTGCCACAGCCCGGAGTCGGTTTCGCGGGACTATGAGCTCGCGTGGTTCGACGTGAAATGCATCGGCATTGAGCTGTGCGGCAAATGCCTGAACGCCTGTCCCGCGGGCGCGCTTTCCGCGGGCGCGCCGGAACCTGTTCTTGCCGGCGCCGAGGGCGGGACGCCGGAAAACACGGAGCCGCGGACCATCACGCGCGTAAACATCGACCGCGAAATATGCACCGTCTGTTTAGCATGTACGCGGGCCTGCTCGCCAAAGGCGCTCGCCCCATCGGGCTATGAGATGAGCGTGGAGGCCGTCTTTGAACGCGTAAACCGAGACCGGCCTTTTTTCGGGGATGATGGCGGCGTGACGATTTCGGGCGGAGAGCCGATGGCGCAGTTCGATTTCACCTACGCGCTCGCGCGGCGTTTCAAGGCGGACGGCGTCTCTGTCTGCATGGACACGACAGGGTTCGCGCCCGGCAAACGCTACCTCGACATCCTGCCCTTTGTCGACCTCTTTCTCTATGATTTGAAACATATGGATTCGGAGCGCTCGAAGAAACTTACGGGTGTCCCAAATGAAATGATTCTCGAAAACGCGCGGCTGATTGCGGCGAACGGCGGCAGATTCCAGATTCGTGTGCCCATCATTCCGAAGCTGAACGACAGCGAAGAAAACCTGCGCCGGACAGCCGAATTCGCGGCAAGCCTCGGCGACGCGGTCGCTGATATGCAGCTCCTGCCCTACCACAAGCTCGGCAGCGCCAAGTACGCGCGCATCGGGCGGCAGTACCCCCTGACAAACGTGGAGCCGCCCCCGGACAAGACCATGCACGAATACCTCGATCTTATGCTCTCCTACGGCCTTCCCGCACATATACACTGAAAAGTGTTTTCCTCCTGCAGCTTCGGAGACCGTCGATTGCGCATAGCCGGAGTATGAGTTTCTATGTTTTGTGCTTCTGCTGTTTCAGCCAGACGTTCATCACGAGTTTGTGCGGCAGGAGCTTTGTGGCGAGTACCTGCAGGCGGACGCCCGCGCCGAGTATCGAAAGGTCCTTGCCCCTGCGCAGATCTTTCATCGCCTTTACGACCACTTCCTCCGGGGTCCACAATTTATTATAATAAGTGACCGCTCCGTTGTCCGACACGGCATGGTCAAAGAATTCCGTCTTGACCCATCCCGGGCAGACGCACATAACGGAAATGCCGCGCGGCTTCAGCTCCCGGTTCAACGCGCGCGAAAAGCTCAGGACAAAGGCCTTGCTCGCGCCGTAGACATTGATATAGGGTACGGGCTGAAAGCTCGATAGCGAGCCCATATTGATGATGTGTGAACCGGCTCCCATCAGCGGTATGCTCAAAAAGCAGAACGCCATCAACGCCTTGTCATTCACTTCCGCTATCTCGAGCGAGACGTCAAGCGGCACTTCCGTCGACAATGCGAACCGGCCGAACCCGGCCGCGTTCACGAGATATTTGATGTCCGGCCTCTCCGCTTCAAGCTTTTCCTCGTAAAGCTGAATACTTGACTTATCCGCGAGGTCAAGCGCAAGCGGCATGCACGAAACCCCGTATTCAGCCGACAATTCCTCGCCGAGTTCCCTGAGCCGCTCCTCGCGCCGCGCAATGAGCCACAACACGTCGACCTCACCCGTCATCGCTATCTGCCGCGCAAAGTCCCGGCCCATGCCGGACGATGCCCCCGTTATTACCGCAACTCGCATTGGTTCACCCCCGCTCCGTTCAATTTGGTACCGCTTTACCCCTTATTATAACCGAACCGGCGGGAAAAGAGACGCCGTTTTACCGGGCGTACGGTTTACTTACCCGCGTATTCTTGCGTACACACATTTTTCCCACATATTTTCGCCACATGCGTGGATAGATAGACGCGCATATGGTATAATAATTTGGTCGCGCTGCCCTAACTCAGTCGGTAGAGTACCTCCTTGGTAAGGAGGAAGTCGGCGGTTCAAGTCCGCTGGGCAGCTCCACAGAAAAAGTCCCGTGAGGGGCTTTTTTTGTGGAAATATTCAAGGAGGCTAAACCGCCGACGGAGGGGTGCGGGGAGGATTCCTCCCCGCATAGAGCGACTCGCGAAGCGAGCCCGCGGTTTACCTCTCCGGGGGTGACAGGGCCGTAAGGCCCGCCGGGAGGGGGCAGAGCCCCCTACGGGGAGCGAGCGTATGCGAGCGACGGGAGGCGGTTCAAGTCCGCTGGGCAGCTCCAGAAAAAAAGTCCCGTGAGGGGCTTTTTTGTTTATCAATGACCGTTAGAATGCTCCAAATTGCGTTCGCTTTCCTCTTTGCGTTCGCTCAGCGGTCGAAAAGGCGGTCGCCACACAAAATTTTCCTTTCGATTAAAAGCTACGACTCGTTGCAAAAAGAGCGACTACTTCTGAATTTCATTTATTTCATAGAATTTCCACCGCAAACGCTTCATATGGTTTGAGCGCCAAGGATTTCAGGCTCGAAACAGTTTCGTTGTAATTATGAATCAAAGTTCTTTTTGGAACTGCGCCGGCGAGCGCGAAGCCTTGTTCCTTTTCG
>JAITEX010000140.1 GCA_031281765.1 Eubacteriales Family XIII. Incertae Sedis bacterium
ATCGCGAGCATCTGCTGCTCGCCGCCGGACAGCGTGCCGGCCGCCTGTTTCCGGCGGTCGCCGAGTATCGGGAACTTTTGATAGATGTCCTCTATATCCGCGGCCACATTGTGCCGGTCTTTGCGCATATAGGCGCCAAGCTCGAGGTTTTCGAGTACGGTCATATCCGAGAAAATGCGCCGCCCCTCCGGCGCCTGCGAAATGCCGAGCCCTACGCGCTGCGGCGCGGAGAGCTTCGTAATGTCCTCGCCGTTAAAGATAATGCTGCCGGACGTGGGGCGTATCAGCCCGGAGATGGTGCGGAGCGTCGTGCTTTTTCCGGCCCCGTTCGCGCCGATAAGCGTGACGATCTCCCCTTCGTTTACCGTCAGCGATATGCCTTTCAGCGCGTTTATGACGCCATAATGGACTACTAAGTCACGTACTTCAAACACTTACTTCTTCTCCACATCACGCTTCCCCGTCCTGCGGGGCGCTTACGTCCTCTCCGAGATAGGCTTCTATTACCCTGCTGTCGCTGCGTATCTTATCCGGCGCGCCCTCGGAGATAACCACGCCGTAGTCGAGTACGTAGATACGCTCGCAGATTTTCATGACTAAGGACATATCGTGTTCGATAAGCAATATCGTCAGGTCATAATCATGGCGCAGCTTCGCAATCATCGCCGTCAAAGCCGCGGTTTCATTCGGATTCATGCCAGCCGCCGGCTCGTCGAGCAGGAGCAGCCGCGGTTTCGTCGCCATGGCGCGCACTATCTCAAGATGGCGCTGTTCGCCGTAGGGCAGGTTCTTCGCGAGCTCATCCTTCTTTTCTGTCAGTTTGAATACATCGAGCAAGGCCTCGGCCTCCGCTACGAGGCGCTTTTCCTCGGAAAAGTACCGGCCGAAATGTGTCAGCGCCGCCGGCATTCCGTAGCCGACCCGCTGGTGCATCGCGATGCGCACATTGTCTAAGACGGAAAGGTCCTTGAACAGACGTATATTCTGAAACGTCCGCGCTATACCGAGCTTCGTGACGCGATACGGCTTTTTCTTCGCGAGGCTTACGAGTTTCCCGTCAACCTCGAGTTCGATAGTGCCGTACGACGGCGCGTAGACGCCGGTAATCAGATTGAACACCGTCGTCTTGCCGGCGCCGTTCGGCCCGATAAGACCGATAAGCTCGCCCTTGTCGATGAGAATATCGACATTCGACACGGCCGTCAGGCCGCCGAAGGACTTCGTCAGTTTTTCGATACTGAGCAAGGCCATTATTCCACCCTGCCCTTTCCTCTGCCGATCCGGCCAAGCAGGTCCGTGATTTCGGACGTGCCCATGATGCCTTTCGGGCGGAATATCATAATGACGACGAGCAGCAGGGCGTAGAGTATCATGCGTACCGCCGTGAACTGCTGCAGGAACGTCGTCAATAGCGTCAGCAGCACCGCCGCTACGACCGAACCCGTCAACGAGCCGAGGCCGCCGAGTACGACGATGACGAGCATGTCTATCGATTTCAGGAAGCCGAACAGGTTCGGTTTCAGGAAGAAGAAATACGAGGCGTACAGGCCGCCGCCGATGCCCGCGAAGAACGCGCCTATCGCAAAGGACATGACCTTGTACTTCGTCGAATTTATTCCCATGGACTCGGCCGCTATCTCGTCCTCACGGATGGAGATGCAGGCCCTGCCCGGCGACGACTTGATAAAATTATTGATAAAGACGACGCTGATGACCGCGAAGAAGAACATCCAGAACCAGTTCGCGATGCGCGGTATGCTCGCAAGCCCCGCCGCGCCGCCCGTAATTTCGATATTCAAAAATATCACGCGAATAATTTCCGCCATGCCGAGCGTGGCTATCGCGAGATAGTCGCCCTTCAGCCGCAGCGTCGGCAGGCCGATTATTATGCCGACAAGAGCGGACGCAATACCCCCGGCGATAATGCCGGCAAGGAAGCCCCACATAGTCGGGTACTTCAGCAGGATAAGGGCGCAGGTGTAGGCGCCGATGGACATGAACCCCGCGTGGCCGAGCGAGAACTGGCCCGTGAAGCCCGTGATAAGGTTCAGGCTCACCGCAAGTATGATATTGATGCAGATGAGCGCGAGCGTGATTTCATGGAAGTTCGTGAGAATGTTCATCGTGCGCAGGACCTGCACCACCGCGAACGTCGCGACAATGGAAAGCAGTATGAGGATATTTTTTTTCGTTATCATACCCATACTACAGCTTTTCCCCCGTCTGTTTCCCGAGCAGCCCCCTCGGGCGCACGATGAGAATCACGATAAGCAGGGCGAACACGGCCGCATCGCGGTACATAGACGAGCCGTAGCCCGAGACCAGGGTCTCGATGACGCCGATGCCGACGCCGCCTATCATCGCGCCGGGTATGCTGCCGATGCCGCCGAAGACCGCGGCGACGAAGGCTTTCAGCCCGGGCATAACGCCCATCAGCGGGTCGATGGAATTGTAATATATCCCGACCAGCACGCCGGCCGCCCCCGCGAGGGCCGAACCGAGCAGGAAGGTGAACGAAATGGTCCGGTTCACGTCGATGCCCATCAGCTGGGCCGCGTCCGCGTCTATCGATACGGCGCGCATGGCCTTGCCGCGCTTCGTATTCTTCACGATAAACTGCAAAAGCGCCATAAGGACGACGGCCGTCACAACGATGTATATCTGCTGCACGCCAACGACAACGCCGCCAAGCTCAAAGTGCTGCTTTGACAGCACGTCCGGGTAGGACCGGACCTCGGGACCGACGAAATACATCATGACATATTCAAGCAGCAGGGATATGCCGATGGCCGTAATAAGCACGGCTATGCGCGACGAAGCCCTGAGCGGCTTGTACGCGACGCGCTCTATCAGCATGCCGAGAACCGCGCAGGCGGCCATGGATATGATGATGGCCGGGAAAAAGCCGAGCCCCGTAAAGGTCGTCACGGCATACCCCACGTACGCGCCCAGCATATACACATCGCCATGCGCGAAATTGATGAGCTTGATGATGCCGTACACCATCGTATAGCCCAACGCTATCAGCGCATATATGCTGCCGAGCGACAGTCCGTTTACTAGTTGCTGAACAAATGTCTCCACTAATTATTTCTCTACTTACTTACTCTTTATACTGGCCGAAATGTTTTGCCAGTATCCACATTATGTTTTCTATCTACACCCTTGTGGCCGAGACCTGCGCCCCGTTCTCAAGTTTGATAACGACGGCGGACTTGACCACATTGTGGTCCTTGTCGACGCTGAATGTCCCCGTAACGCCGCTGAATTCCTTCGTTTCCGCAAGGGCCTTCGCGATGGCTTTCGCGTCCGCCGCGCCCGCGCGCTCGATGGCGTCCACAATATACTTCCCGAGGTCATAGCCCATGGCGATAAACGCTCCGGGTTCCGTACCGTTCGCCGCCTTGTAGTCCTCGATGAACTTTACGACGGCCGGGTCCTTGTCGAGTGACGAATAATGGTTCGAGAAGTAAATATCCGTCGCGTTTGCCGCGCCCGCGAGGTTCACGAGTTCCGGCGAATCGAAGCCATCCGCGCCGAGTATCGGCTGCTTTATCCCGAGCTCACGCGCCTGCTTGATGATAAGGCCGGCTTCCTGATAATATCCCGGCACGAAGAGCACATCAAAATCCTGGCCCTTTATCTTCGTGAGTACGCTGTTGAAATCCTTGTCCTTGGCCACATAGCCCTCTTCGCCGACGACCGCGCCGCCGAGGGACTCAAAGTTGCTCTTGAAGTTTGCGGCAAGGCCCTTTGCGTAGTCGCTCGAAGTGTCGCCGAAAATAACGGCCTTCTTTGCGGAAAGCTCGTTAAAGGCGAAATTCGACATCGTCTTGCCCTGGAAGGAGTCCGTGAAACAGGTGCGGAACACAAATTCGCGGACATTTCCGTTCTTGTCTACCGTAATATCATCGTCCGCCGTCGCCGAGGACGAGATGACCGGGATGCCGTAATTCGTCGCGATAGGAATGACCGCGCGGAAATTTCCGGATGTTGCCGGGCCGAGAGCCGCGACTATTTTGCCGTCGCCCATAAGTGATTCTTCTATTGAGGTCGATTCAGCCGGGTCGGACTTGTCGTCCTTCACGATGAGCTCGATTTGTTTGCCGCCGAGCACTCCGCCGTTTGCGTTCACCTCGTCAATTGCCATCTTGATGCCGTTCACGGAATCGTTCCCGTACGTGGCCACATCGCCGGTCAGCTCATAATTGACGCCTATCTGAACGGTGTCGCTTTTCGCGTCGCCACCGCCACTATCCTTGCCGCACGCCGACAGCATACCGCCCGCAAGCGCCAAAACGCAGACAATCGCAAGTATTTTTTTCATATAAAACCTCCTTACCAACAATTCGCCTCTACACTCTACCACTACACAAACCTATCGCGCAAAAACCTATCGCGCAATTTCTCGTAAGAATATATTCTACCACAAACAATAGCCTTAATTGGGGAAATGACTAATTTTTATCAATCCGGTCAAGCTTTGTGTCGATTCCGAGATATTTTTTCCCGTTATTGCGTCATTTCGCCACTAATATACCGCGCCTACTGCGCAACATCTTGTACGGACGGGCGGGTCACGAGCCGCGGGAGATAGACCGTAACGCGCGTACCTGTGCCGAAGATGCTTTCGATTTCGATGGAGCCGCCGTGTTCCTCGATGATGTGTTTCGAGATAGAAAGCCCGAGGCCCGTACCGACGCTCTGGCCGGAACGCGCCTTGTTTACCATAAAGAAGCGTTCGAACACGCGCGGCAGGTCCTTCTCGGGAATGCCGATGCCGTTGTCCATGACCGTGATACGGACTTCGCTGCCGGCTGTCTGGACGCTGACGTCGATACGGCCCTGCTCCTTCGTATACTTCACCGAATTGCTGATGATGTTCATGAGGACCTGTTCTATCTTGTCGCGGTCCATCTCGACGAAGATGCGCTCCGTCGGGTCGAACCGGGGATTCAAGAACTGGTTTTTGCGTTCCGCCTGTACGCGCATTTTCTTGACGGCGGTATGGACGAGCGACACGATGTCGCTGCGGCGCATATCCCATTTCTGACGCCCCGTATCGAGACGTGACATCTGGAGTATGTCGCGCACGAGCCGGTTCATACGGTCGGTTTCACTGTTTATAATAGAAAGGAATTCGCGCGCCGTCTCCGGGTCCGACATACCGCCCGCGAGCAGCGTCTCGGCATAGCCTTTGATAGAGGTGAGCGGCGTCTTCAGCTCATGCGAAACATTCGCGACAAAATCCGTCTGCATATTGTCTATCTTCAGGCGCTCCGTCACATCCTGCAGCAGTATTACGAGGCCGTCCTCGGAATCGTATGCGTCGTGAAAGTAGTCGAAGCGGGTTTCAAGGGTCCGGCCGCCGTAGGAGAAACGGCCGCTATGTTCGCCCACGCTCAGTTTCGCCCGTATCTTCGCCGCCGTAAGCTCGTCCGTGAAGCGCAGAATGATGTCATCATAATGTTTGTAGGTGACGTCATCGTCGCTCATGCGCAGCATCTTGCGCGCCGCGTCGTTCGCGCTTATTATACGGCCCGAACGGTTCACGGCCACCATGCCGTCCGCCATCTGCTTCAGCAAGGTTTCAAGCTTCTGTTTTTCCGTCGTGATTTCGGAGAAGTTCTCGCTGAGACGGGCGGAAAGCTCATTGTAGTTTTCCGCGAGCCAGCCCAGCTCGTCGTGCGAGCGTATATATATCTCGCCGGTGAAATCCCCATGCGCCATCATATCCGTCATCTCGGCTATGTGTTCGATGGGGCGCGTCAAACGCCCGCCGACATAGTACCCCACCGCCGTGCAGAGCAGCACGGACAGGACCGCCGCTATGACGAAGTCCAAGTGCAGCTTCAGGACAAGCACGCCCGTAATAATGAACGCCAGCGTGAGAAGCGACAGCGTAAGAAAGACGATTTTCCATCTAAAACCGAAAATCGCCGGAAAACGACGCACCGATCAAGACCTCCTGAAGAAGTAACCGACGCCTCTTTTCGTCATAATATATTTCGGGTTGCCGGGGTCGTCCTCGAGTTTTTCGCGCAGGCGGCGCACCGTCACGTCCACCGTGCGGATGTCGCCGTAATACTCGTAGCCCCATACATCTTCAAGCAGCTGTTCGCGCGAGAATACCTTGTCCTCGCGTTCGGCGAGATATTTCAGCAGTTCAAACTCGCGCAGGGTCAGCTCGAGCGGCGTCCCGTTTTTGCGGACTTCGTAGCGGTCCATATCGATGGCGAGGCTGCCAAAGTCCTGTACTCCCCCGGAGCTGCTTTGCTCCGGCGCTTGCGGCGGCTGCGCCCGGCGGATGTTCGCCTTGATGCGCGCGATAAGCTCGCGCAAACCGAACGGTTTCGTAATATAGTCGTCCGCGCCAAGTTCAAGGCCGAGCACCTTGTCCACTTCCTCTTCCTTTGCCGTCAGCATAATGATAGGGACGTTGCTCTTTTCGCGGAGCCTGCGGCAGACCTCAAACCCGTCCATCGACGGAAGCATGACATCGAGCAGCACGAGGTCGGGGTCTGTAGAGAGCGCCCTGTCGAGGCCCTCCTTGCCGTCGAACACCGTATCCGCGGTGAAGCCTTCTTTCGTCAGGTTGAACTTGACTATATCGGATATAGCCTTTTCATCTTCTATTATAAGAACTTTTCTTGCGTCCATAGTATAGTACTCCCATCGTTGTTACACTTATGAGTATTTTATCACAATTATGCCGCTTATTTTTCTTTTTCGAAGAGGTTTGACCGCGCAAATTAATTTACTATAACAAACAGAAATATAACCGTTAATGGCTATTTACATAATAACAAACAGATTTTTAATTGTTATATTGACATATTAAATACAAACGCCTATAATAATGATATGAACAATTATATAAACAACTCTATACATACATACCCGGACACTCCGGAAATATCGGAAGCGGCGTTCGGCGCTGTGATACGGCAGTTCCGTATCCGCAAGGGCTATTCACTGGAGGAAGTCGCGGACAGGGCGGGCCTTTCGCCCACGTCCGTAAGGTCGCTCGAACTCGGTCGCGGCTCTACGGTAGGCACGATGCTCAAGGTGCTGGCGACCATAGGCGAGACCGGCCTTATCACGGAATGGGCGGCAAGAAACAGAAAGTTCAGCCCTATGGCCGCGTTCAAGGCATCTCAAAGACAGTCTCCGGAGCCTCAAAGGGTCGGCAGGGTCAGACGCCGCGCGGCGGCGCCGGGCGGGGTACCAAGTGATGGCCTTCAAGCACGTTGACGCTCTGCAGGTACTCCTGAACGGCGAATCTGTCGGCTATGTGGCGCTCGAACATGAGGGGTTCGCCTACTACAGCTTTGAATACGACCCTGCCTGGCTGAGAAACGGCGTATCTATCAGCCCGATTTATCTGCCGCTCGAACCGGGAGCAAGGGCTTTCGCGGAACTCCCGACAGGTACGTGGCATCGGCTTCCGGCAGCGATAGCGGACGCTCTGCCCGACAAATTCGGCAACAAATTGATAGAAGAAAAACTTCGCGGCATGGGCGTCAGCCCCGAGTCCCTCACCCCCCTTGACCGCCTCGCCTATACGAGCGACAGGGCGATGGGGGCGCTTGAGTTTCGGCCTTCCCGGTCCCTTGGCAGAGAGCCGGAGGGCATTATTGAACTATCAAAGATGGTGTCCGCGGCGAGGGACGCCATAGACGGCAGCGTGGCCACGGACAGGGAATCCAAGCGCGCGCTGCAGCAACTCCTTTCCGTCGGCACGAGCGCGGGCGGGGCGAGAGCAAAGGCCGTCATCAATATCGACCCCGTGACCGGTGAAATCACCTCCGGGCAAAGGCCCGAAAGGGGCAAGGCGTCGTGGCTGCTCAAATTTGACGGGGTTGGAAATGAAGCGTCCTTCGGCCCGTCCGCCCTGTATGGGCGTATCGAGTACGCGTATTCGCTTATGGCGAAAGCCGCCGGGATGGATATGCCCGAAACGGGTTTGCTCACGGAGGGCGGAAGAGCGCACTTTATGATAAAGCGCTTCGACCGCTCATTCGCGCTCCCGCAGGAAATGCCGAAGAAGATACATATGCAGAGCCTCTGCGCTATCGGGCATATGGATTACAATATGCTGCATACGAACGACTACGCCGGGTTCATCGGCGTGATTCGGCGGCTCGGCCTCGGCGAATCCGCGGAAATCGAGGCTTACCGGCGAATGGCGTTCAACCATTTGGCCATGAACTGCGACGACCACGCAAAGAATTTCGCCTTTCTTATGGACGACGAGGGCCGTTGGTCGCTTGCGCCCGCTTACGACATCACCTTCGCTTACAACTCGTTCAGCCCGTGGCTTCGCGAGCACCTTATGGGCGTCGACGGGAAATTCGCCGGCGTCACGCCGAAAGACATCCTGTCGTTCGCTGAAAAGCACGGGATCCCGTACGCAAGAAAAACGTTAAAAGAGGTAAGGGAAGCGCTCGCCCGCTGGCCGGAATTCGCGGAGCGCGCCGGCATTCCGCCGGAGGAACGGGACAAAATAGGCGGCTACCACGCCGCCGCTTAACGCATATCCGCTCGGCTACTGTGCCGCTGATTTTACGTTTTCGAAGCAGCGGCAGGAGGCGCCGCTGTCGAGTATGCCCGTGTCCTTGCAGAGTTCGCAGTCGTAGTGGACGTCCATATAGTCCGGGGCAAAGCCGCCGGATTTGAGGACGGCGTCCTTTTCGGCTATCAGGGCGTTTATCTTTGCGGTGATTTCGGCCGGAAGGTTCTTGTCCGCGCGCGGGCCGCTCGAAAAAGCTAATGACGCCAGTTCCATATTCAGGCGGCTGATGTCCGCCTCTATGCCGGCGACGCGGGGCAGGGCGCCAAGGACTTCTTCGCGCCGCGCCTGGGCGTCGGCCTCATTTTTGCGGCGTTTGTCCGCGTAATATTTGCCGCGGGACGTGCCGGCTCCGGTCGCGCCCGCCTTGTTCGTACGCCGCTGCGTATTCTCTATGATGGCTTTTGCGTAGTCGAATTTGTTTTGCTTGCCCGCCGCCTTATCGGCCGCCGCCAGAATATCATCGAGGCTCATCGCGTAGTCGTCGAGCCAGATGTCAAAGACGGTTTTCTCGGCCTCCGTCAGCGCTTGCGGCGAAAGCCCCAGAGCCTTCATTATTTTCCGGTACAAACCGAAACGCATATCCACAGCTTCGATATGTTCATCCGCGTCACGGGCCGTCCGGATACCTTTTGCGTACCACTCCCGCAGGATTCCGCCCACATAGGCCGCGGACGTATGGTAGCCGCGCGCGACGCAGTACCGGTAGACTTTCGCTATCAGCTCAGGCTCTATATCGTATTCGTTCAGGAAACCGGAAATCTTCTCATAGTCGCCGGCGGGAAAGGGCCGGCCTGTCGCCTGCTCTATATCGCGGAAGAGGTTCCTGATATTCTCGTCGTCAAGCCGCTTCGACCTGTTCGCCCGGCCCGGAGATTGGGGCGGGGATCCCTCTTTTGCGCCGGTCCCGGGCTTCACGCCGGACGCGAACATACTGCCGCGCAGATCCGTAAACGCCACATCGAAATTCAGTTTGTCGTTTTCGTTCGGGTATGTTCTATGAATCAGCGCTTCATTTTCAAGCTCCGTCCACGCCGCGAGCACATCCTCAATATTCATGCCGAGGGTTTTCGCGATGCTCTCGTTCGATGAGATTTGACCCTGCTGTGAGCGCAGCCACGCGGAGAGGTAGACGCGCACGCAGTCGCCCGACAGGTGCGGCAGGTACAGCTCAAGAAAGATATTCGGTACGGAAGTATCTTCGAGCAGGCTATTTACGGCGTCGTATTTGAATATTCTCATGGCTGTGCGCGTTACCGGACTATCGTCTGGTCCCGTCCGGGCCCGACCGACACGAACTTTACGGGTACGCCACAGACAGCCTCTATCTCGGCGACATAAGCCTTCGTTTCCGCGGGCAGTTCGTCCCACGATGTCATGCCGGATATATCCGCCTTCCATCCCTTCACGGTCTTGTAGACAGGGCGGCACGCGGCGAGCTTGTCTATGCTGGCCGGATATTGTTCGACACGTTCGCCGGCCGCCTCGTACGCGTAGCAAATCTTGATTTCGTCAAAGGCGTCGAGCACGTCTAAAAGCATGAGCGCAAGGCCGGTGGTCCCGTTGATACGCGCGGTATAACGACAGACGACCCCGTCGAACCACCCGCAGCGCCTGGGCCGGCCCGTCGTAACGCCGTACTCATGGCCGCGGTCTCTTATCAGGTTTCCGGTTTCATCCTTTAGCTCCGTCACCATCGGGCCCTCGCCGACCCGCGTGGTATAGGCTTTCGTGATGCCGATGATTTCCTTTATACGGCCCTCGCCGATGCCCGAACCGACGGCAAACCCTCCGGAAACAGGGTGCGAACTCGTCACATAGGGATAGGTCCCGAGGTCGAGGTCAAGCATGGAGCCTTGCGCGCCTTCGAAGAGTACCATCTTGCCGGCGCTTATGGCCTCGTCCACGAGTACGCCCGTATCGCGCACGAAAGGCGCGAGTTTTTCCGCGTAGCCCTCATATTCGCGGAGGATGGCATCTGCGTCAAGCGGCTCTCCTCCGTAAAGTTTCGTTATTATGCTGTTCTTGTCGGCAATGCGGGAACGGAGCTTTTCCGCAAACCCGGCGCCGGTCATATCGCAGACCCGCAAACCGCTGCGCTCGACCTTGTCCATATAGCAGGGGCCGATGCCCTTCAGCGTCGTGCCGATGCTGTCCGCGCCGCGCGCTTCCTCGGAAAGCTTGTCCAAAAGCTTGTGGTAAGGAAACACCACGTGGGCGCGGTCGCTCACATAGACCTGCCCGAGGGCCGCCCCGTCCGCGCGCAGCGAATCCAGCTCCGCAAAAAAAGCGGGCGGGTCAAAGACCACCCCGTTGCCGATGATGTTCACGGCGTCCGGGTTCAGCACGCCGGAAGGTATCAGGTGCAGCGAATACCGCTTGCCGCCGATCACCACGGAATGCCCCGCATTCGCTCCGCCCTGCGCCCGGACCACCATGTCCGCGCGCGTCGCAAGATAATCTATGATTTTGCCTTTTCCCTCGTCGCCCCATTGCGAGCCGACGACGGCTATCGTATTTGCCATTGCACTCCTCTTGTAGTACCGGCACTCCTTTAAAACGGGAGTTTTGCCTTCGGGGTAAAATCGTCCGTATCGTCGGGCGGAAGCTCCGGCTCGCCGTACTCCTCCTCGTCCGCGGGCGCGCTCGAATTTCCGAACGCCTCATACGGCAGCGACGAATCGAACGAAGCGTCGCCGAACTTCGTGTACCGGCCAATCCACGAAAGGATGACCTCTCCTGTTTCGCCGTTCCGATGCTTGAGTATCAGCACCATACGATGGCGCTCCGGGTCATATTCGAATCCCGCGTCATCGCTGTCATTGTCATGCTTCAGTTCCTTTTCGGACTTATTGTGTATGAACATGATAAGGTCCGCGTCCTGCTCTATCGCGCCCGAATCGCGCAAATCGGACAGCATGGGTCTGCCGCTGCGCTTCTCATAATCCCGGCTCGTCTGCGACAGGACGATGACAGGGCATTCAAGCTCCTTCGCCATCAGCTTCAGCATACGCGTGATAGCCGCGATCTCAAGCGTCCTGTTGTCCGGCCGGTCCGAACCCGTCAGCGACATCAGCTGCAGATAGTCCACTATCACAAGCTCGAGACTGCGCTTCTGTTTCAGGCGGCGGCACTTGTTCTTCATCTCATTGACCGAGATGCCGGACGAGCCGTCTATCTCGATATGCAGCTTTTTCAGCCGCTCTACGCTCTCCGTCAGCTTCCTCGTATCGTTCGGGCTTGCCGAAAAACTGCCGTCGCGTATGGCTTTCAGCGGCACCTTGCTGAGCGTGCTGAGTATGCGCTGCGCGAGCGCCTGCTCGCCCATTTCAAGGCTGAATATCATAACGGTCGCGTCTTCTTTCACGGCCGCGTTCAACGCAAAATTCAGCGCGAGCGCCGTCTTTCCCATGCTCGGCCGCGCCGCGAGGATGATGAGGTCCTGCCCCTGAAACCCGGAGGTGATTTTGTCGAGGTCCGTAAAGCCCGACGTGATGCCGAGCAGCTTGCGCCCCGATGCATAATGTTCCCTGATGCGTTTCAGGCTCGCCTCGATAGCGTCGCCGACCGAAACTATATCGTGGGCCTGCGAGCTTTGCGCTATCTCGAGTATTTCGTTTTCCGCCTTGCTGAGGACGTCGTCCGCCGGTTCGCGGCTGTCATAGCTCATCGCGATGATTTCGCCGGACTTCTCGATAAGCCGGCGCAGCTTCGACTTCTCCTTAATGATGGCGCCGTACTGCAGCGCGTTCGACGGCGACGGCACCACGCTCGCAAGCTCGCCGAGATACGCCCTGCCGCCCGCAGCGGAAAGCTGCTTGCGGCGGCTTAATTCCTCGGAAACCGTAATAATATCGACGGCGTCCCCACCCTTGTGGAGTGCGTGCATGGCGTCGAATATCATAGCGTGGGCTTCACGGTAGAAGTCCTCGCTCTGAAGCGTCTCCATCGTATCGTAAAGCGCCTGCTTGCTTTGGAGCGCCGCGCCGAGCACCGAACGTTCGGCATCGTCGCTATGCGGCGGAATCCTTTCGGCCACTATTTTCCCTCCGGGTCCTGCGGTATCCTATCCCGCGGCGCTACGCCTCAACGATGACTTTCAGCGTCGCCGTTACTTCGGGATATATCTTGACGCCGACGGAGTGTTCGCCCGCCGTCTTGATCGGCGCGACAAGCGCAATCTTGCGTTTGTCGATAAACAGGCCGTTTTGCTCGTTTACCGCGTTCGCGATGTCCTGCGACGTGACAGAACCGAACAGCCTGCCGCCCTCGCCGGCTTTGGACGTGATAGTCACGCTGATTCCTTCGATTTTTTCGGCCGCCGCCCTGGCTTCTTCCAGCGACTGCGCCCGATCCGCCGCCATTTTTTCCTTGCGGTGTTCAATCGTCTTGATATTCGCGTCGGTAGCCGGAATCACGATGCCGCGTGGCAGAAGGTAATTGCGCGCGTATCCGTCGCTTACCTTTATGATGTCGCCGGCTTTGCCTTTACCGGCTATGTCTTCTACTAATATTACTTGCATGGCCTTCTCATTCCTCTCAATCCTTGACGTAGGGCATCAGAGCCACTATGCGCGCGCGCTTGATAGCATTCGCGACCTCACGCTGATGCATTGCGCAGGCGCCGGTCACGCGCCGGGGGAGAATCTTTCCCCGCTCCGTCACGAACTTTGACAAAAGCTCTACATCCTTATAATCGATTTTGGCATTCCGGTCGGCGCAGAATTGGCATACCTTTTTCCGGCGCATGCCGCCCATGCCGCTATTCCTCCGTGGTTTATCCATAAACTATTTCTCCTCCGATACTTTATCCTGCAGAGTAACTACTTCTGCAATCTTAGAACGGTAAATCGTCATCGTCGTCCATTTCGGCAAAGGCCGCCGGTACATCCTGTGGCGTTTCGCCGGCTTTCTGCGGAGCGTTTCCGCCGAAAGAATCCGGAGCGCCTGAGCCGCCGCCTTCGCCAAAACCGCTTTCCGAACCGCCGCCCCAGCCGCCGCCGGAACCGCCCGAGCCGCCGCTGTAGGAATCTCCACCGTACGAGCCTCCGCCTGAGCCGCCTTCATTGCGGCTGCTGAGAAATTCGACCCGGTTTGCGACAACGTCCGTCGTATAGACTTTCTGTCCGTCTTTTCCGTCATAACTGCCCGTCTGTATGCGGCCCTCGACCGCCACTTTCCGGCCTTTCGTGAGATACCGCTCCACCAACTCGGCTTGTTTGCCAAACGCGGTGACACGGATGAAATCAGCGCCCGCTTCCTCGCCGCTTCTCTGCGGACGGTTGATTGCCACCGTGAATTTGGCGATAGCGAGATTGTTTTGCCCGTATCTCATTTCAGGGTCCCTTGCGAGATTCCCTATCAATATCACTACATTCATCGGTTACTCCTTGTCCTCATCCTTATTGATAATAAGATGTCTGATGACGTTGTCGGATATTTTCAGCCTGCGGTCCAATTCCTTCGGCAGCTCCGCCGGCGCGTTGAATTCGACGAGCACATAATAGCCGTCGTTCTTCTTCTGAATAGGATAAGCAAGCCGCTTCGAGCCGATTACCTCGACCTTCGTGACTTCGCCGCCATCGCTGATGATACCCTTTACGGTCTCAATTACAGCTTCCTTTTGTTCATCTTCAAGCGCATTCGCGATGATGAACATGATTTCATAACGATTCATTGTTTTCACCTCCCTCCGGACTGAATGGCTCCGGTTTACCCGGAGCAGAGAGCATCGGCAAGACGCCGCAGGCCCCTTGGGGCCCTGGAACCGCTGATTCGTTTCTCAGCGTTTCCCTATTAATGCTGTTCGATAAGTATACTACACTTCCCCGCCCTCATGCAAATCGTGCTAACCCTTTCCCAAGTCAATGGTCCCGGCCAAGTGTTTCGACCTATGTTTCAGCATCTTAAACGCAGCGCGGGTTAGTTGTCGTCGGAGCCGAGCCGTTCCGCCTGGTCGCTCGTAATGAGGGCGTCTACTATTTCGTCGATGTCGCCGTCCATAAAAGAAGCGAGCTTGTAG
>JAITEX010000102.1 GCA_031281765.1 Eubacteriales Family XIII. Incertae Sedis bacterium
GCGTTCGTGATAACGCCCGTCTTGAAATTCACCGTCACCTCATCGCCCGCCCGTATTTTTTCGGCGGCCTCCGCAGATTCGAGTATCGGCAAACCGATATTGAACGCATTGCGGTAGAAAATGCGCGCAAACGTCGGCGCTATCACCGCCTTGACGCCCGCCACCTTTAGCACAAGCGGCGCGTGCTCACGCGAGGAACCCGAACCGAAATTCTTTCCGGCGACGATGATGTCGCCCTTCTTTACGGTCTTTGCGAAGTTTTTGTCTATGTCCTCCATCGCGTGCGTCGCGAGCTCTTTCGGGTCGGCGATGTTCAGGTAACGCGCCGGTATGATGACGTCCGTATCCACATTGTCGCCGTATGTATATGCCTTGCCCATTGTTTTACCTCCATTTCCGCTTTCTACAGCTTCTCCGGATCCGTCAAACGTCCCGTTACCGCGCTTGCCGCCGCTACTGCCGGCGACGCGAGATAGACTTCCGAATCCACATGGCCCATACGGCCGATGAAATTGCGGTTGGTCGTCGAAACGGCTTTTTCCCCGGCTGCGAGGACGCCCATATGCCCGCCGAGGCACGGCCCGCAGGTCGGCGTCGAAAACACCGCGCCGGCCTTGATGAATATCTCGGCCCAGCCGTTCTTCACACATTCGAGATACACCTGCTGCGTCCCGGGGATAATGATACAGCGGACGCCGTCAGCCACCTTGCGGCCTTTCAGTATCTTCGCCGTGACAGCCATGTCCTCCAGCCTGCCGTTCGTGCAGGAGCCGATAACAGCCTGATCTATCTTCACCCTGCCCGCGCGGTCTATCGTCCGCGCGTTTTCCGGCAGGTGCGGGAATGAAACCGTCGGACGCACTTTCGAAAGGTCTATGGTATATTCCTGCGCGTATTCGGCGTTCACATCCGCGTGGTAGACGCGCGGGGCCTTATTCATCAGGCGCGACCGCGCGGAGCGGTGAGCGCGTATATATTCGCGCGTCCGGTCGTCCACGGGGAAGATGCCGTTCTTCGCGCCGGCTTCTATGGCCATATTCGCTATCGCGAAGCGGTCGTCCATCGAGAGATGAGCCACACCCGGGCCTGTAAATTCCATTGACTGGTACAGCGCTCCGTCCACGCCGATTTTCCCGATAATATGCAGTATGATGTCCTTGCCGCTGACCCATTTCCCGGGTTTGCCAACGAGATCGAATTTGATGGCTGACGGAACCTTGAACCACGCCTTGCCCGTCGCCATGCCCGCGGCCATATCCGTACTGCCGATACCCGTCGAGAATGCGCCGAGCGCGCCGTAGGTGCAGGTATGCGAATCAGCGCCTATTATCACATCGCCCGCCGTGACTAAGCCCTGCTCCGGAAGCAAGGCGTGCTCTATGCCCATCTCTCCGATTTCAAAGTAGTTTGTCAACTTTTGCGCTTTCGCAAATTCTCGCAACTCTTTCGCCTGTTCCGCGGACTTGATGTCCTTGTTCGGTGTAAAATGATCCGGTACGAGAACTACCTTCGTCGCGTCAAAAACTTTTTTGCGCCCCATTTTTTCAAATTCGCGTATCGCGACCGGCCCCGTAATGTCATTTGCGAGCACCACGTCGAGATGCGCTTCGATAAACTGACCCGGGCTCACGTGATGCAGCCCCGCGTGAGCCGCGAGTATTTTCTGCGTCATCGTCATCGGATAGGCGCTTTTTCTTACCGGCATTATTCTCTTCCTCCTTCGTTTTCGTTATGCGTTTCCGCGTAGTACATCTTGTTCACCGCGTTGATATACGCGTTGATGCTCGCCTCGATTACGTCTGTCGAAAGTCCGCGGCCCGAATATTCCACGCCGCTTTCCCCTTTTAGTATAACAGTCGCGTCACCCTGCGCGTCCTCTCCCTCGGTCACAGACTCGATTCCGTAGTCCACGAGTTCAAGCTGTTTGCCGACTATCTTGTCTATGGCGGCGTAGGCGGCGCCGATGGGGCCGTCGCCGCGCGCAACTTTTTCTATTGACTTATCGTCACGGTTCAGTTTCACGACCGCTGTGGAAGTAATCGTATTGCCGCTGTTTATCACGAAACTCTCAAGCCGGAAGGTTTTCGGTACCTGTACGGATTCCTTCGCGATGATGGCCTCTATGTCCTTATCGTAGACGCGCTTTTTCCTGTCCGCGAGAAGCTTGAATTTTTCGAATGCCGTTGTCAGCTCCTCGTCCGAAATATCATAGCCGAGGCTTACTACGCGGTCACGGAAGGCGTGTTTGCCGGAATGTTTGCCGAGCACGAGATTGTTCTCTTTCAATCCGATCGATTCGGGCGTCATGATTTCATACGTAAGGGCGTTTTTCAGCACCCCGTGCTGATGGATGCCCGCCTCATGCGCAAACGCGTTATCGCCGACCACGGCCTTGTTAGGCTGGACCTTCACGCCGGTTATACGCGAAAGCAGGTTCGATGAACGCATTATCTCCGTCGTCACGATATTCGTGTCGGCCCTGTATTCCTCGCGGCGCACCTTCAGCGCCATGACGATTTCTTCGAGGGCCGCGTTGCCCGCACGCTCGCCGATACCGTTCACGGTGCATTCCACCTGACGCACGCCCGCGCGTATGGCCGCGAGGCTGTTTGCGACGCCGAGGCCGAGGTCATTGTGGTCATGGCAGGAAAGCGTTATCTTTGTCAAGGACGGAGCTTTCTCCTGGATGGCCACAAAGAAGCGGTAGCGTTCTTCGGGCGTCGAATAGCCGACCGTATCCGGCAGGTTGACCGTCGTCGCGCCTGCCGCTACGACGCCCTCGCAGACCTTCGCGAGGAAATCCATATCGCTGCGCGTCGAGTCCTCGGCCGAGAACTCGATATTGGAACAATACTTCTTCGCGTATTTCGTCATTGCAACAGCCTGTTCGTACACCTCGTCCGGCGTCAGGCCGAGCTTGTGTTCCATATGCAGATCCGAGGTGGCGATAAAGAGGTGGATGCGCGGGTCCACGGCGCCTTTCACGGCTTCCCACGCCCTGTCGATGTCTTCAATCGTAGCGCGCGCAAGGCTTGCGACCGTGCAGTCTTTCAGCGACTCGGCCACGGTCTTTACGGAGATGAAATCCCCGGGGGATGATATGGCGAACCCGCTCTCGATAATGTCCACGCCCATGCGTTCAAGCTGTTTGGCCATCTCGATTTTCTCTTTCAGGTTCATGCTCATGCCCGGCGACTGCTCGCCGTCGCGCAGCGTCGTGTCGAAAATCTTCACGTTCGCGAATGTTGCCTGGCCTGTTTTCTCTGTCATGTCCGTACCTTCCTTTCGGTAAATCCGCCTCGCGGGAATCTCTATCCGATGGTATAAAAAAATCCCCGAAGCTCTCATACACTTCAGGGACGAAATTTCTTCCGCGGTACCACCCTGTTTACCGGACATGCCGGTCACTCAGCAGGATTCCATCAAATCCTTGACGTATAACGGTGTCTGCCGTCACCCCTTACT
>JAITEX010000016.1 GCA_031281765.1 Eubacteriales Family XIII. Incertae Sedis bacterium
GAAACCCCTCCCTCCGGCGTGTAGACCACGAGGGCCAGGCCGCCGACGGTGAGCAGCAGGCAGACGATGCGGAAGAGCTGCGCGCGTTCACGGCCCATCAGTATCTCGGCGACGTTCACAATAACGATATAGAGGAAGGTGATGAGCGAGGTGATAGCGCCCGGCAGGTAGCGGTAGCTCGATGTCATACAGAATACGCAGACAAAGACGTCGATGCCGACCCCCATCAGATAGAGAAAGTTCGCCTTCCCGACCCTCAGCGGTTTTTTCATCAGCAGAATGTATATCCATATCAGCGTCGTCCCGATAAGATAACGGCCCGTAAGCACCGTTTCCACCGTTACGCCGGCCTCATAGGCGCGCTGCGTCAGGGCCGGCATTATGCCATAGAGTGCGCTCGTGAGCAGCACCAATAAAAACCCGATATTTTTATTACTGATTCCCGTATGTTTCATGAGGATAATATATCACATCGCGGCGCTATTTTGACCGCGTTCCGCGATATTTTTCCATAATATCCGCGTTTAAATCGAGCGGCGGTTTCGCGTCCTCCGGCAGGAGGCAGCGATAGCTTTTCCCGGCAAGCCGTTCGTCAAGCTCACCTCGCGCGCGTGCAATAACGGACGGGTCGGTCAGCAGGTCGATGCCGGCGGCGGCGATAATATCCGCAGCCTTGTCCATACTCTTCCGGCCCATCGAACCCGCCGCGCAAGCGGTAATCGTCCAATGGTGCCAGCCGGTATTATCCGGGCCGAGCGCCACAGACGCCGCCGCATACGGCGCGTTCCAGCTAAATTCGGATACGTCGCTTACGGGCGTATAACCGCCGGCCATCGGCAGTATATCCGAGGCCAACGCCGTCTCCGGTACGCCCGCGGCCCGCTGCAGCGCGCGGACTTCCGCGTTTTCCTCTGCGGTAAACACGGGCGGGCCCAACTCCACAAAATTGGCGTGGACGCATTCGGCCAGCGTCTCGTTCGGTACGCGGTGGTTCGTGACGGCAATGATTTCCGTCTCCACCGATGTCTCCGTTGCGATGGCGGCGCCCTCCGCGCACTTTCCGATGCGGCGCAAGGCGTCCTCCGCCTCGTCCGAGGTCACAAAACGCCCGACATACCAAATGGTCGCCCGGTCCGGAACGACGCTCGGAAATTCAGGCCCCGTATCCGCAAACGTATAGTTGAAGGTATTCGCGGCAAAGGGCGGCTGACCGGGATCGATATGTTCCCTGAGAAATTCAGTGGCGTGGGCCTGCAGCAGGGCCGCGTCCAAGGCGCTCCTGCCATGCCACGGCGCGTTCCCGTGGGCGGTTTTGCCCGTATAGTGATACTTGACGCTGAAATACGCGGGAGCGCCGAAAGCGCCCGCCGCGTTGAAGTACCACGGATGCCAGTCTAAGAATGCGTCGAAGCCGGCCAGTTCCCCTGCTTTCCCGAGAAAGGGCTTGCCGAGGCACAGTTCCTCGGCCGGCGCTCCGATGACTTTGATGGTCCCGGGGAGCTTGTGTTTCTCCATCACAAAGCGCAGCGCGGCGGCGGCTTTGACGCCGCCCACCCCAAGGAGATTGTGGCCGCAGCCATGCCCCGGCCCGCCGGAAATGACCGGGGATTTTCCGGTGGTATGCGCCGCCTGGGAAAGTCCCGGCAGCGCGTCGTATTCACAGTTGATGCCGATGACGGGGCGGCCGCTTCCGGATGAAGCGATGAAGGCGGTCGGCATGCCGCCGACGCCCCGCTCCACCTCAAAACCGAAATCCGTGAGCGCTTCGCACAGCAGTTTCGAAGCCTCATACTCCTGCATGGACAGTTCCGGGTTCGACCATATCTTATCGGCAATCCCGTAAAAGGCTTCTTTGTGCGCCTCCGTCCACGCGAGCATATCCCGCTTGATATGCCGCACGTCCGTATCCGTTTCTATTCCTCCCACGTCGTCCTTCCGCCGACCACGGTTTTCAGCACGCGGATGTTGTGAATTTCGTCCGGCTCGGATTCAAAGACGTCACGGTCAAGCAGAATGAAGTCCGCGTACTTGCCGGTTGAAATAGTGCCCTTGACGTCCTCCTCGCTTGAGCAATAGGCCGCGTTCCTCGTATAGAGACTGACCGCATCGTAAATGGACAGGGCTTCCTCCGGTGCAATAGCGTCCGCTTCGGTCCCGCCTATCTTTCTTCTCGTGACCGCGCACTCTATGCCGACAAATGGCATCGCCGCGTCGACGGGAGCGTCGGAGCCGCCAGCAATGATGATACCCGCATCGGTGAGCGTCTTCAGCGCCGTATAGCGTTTCACACGCTCGGGGCCGAGCCTATCGCCCGCAAAGCCGCCGTCGGAGTTGATGAACACCGGCTGCATATCGAGCATGATGGGCAGTTTCTGCATTCTCTCCACGTGTCCCGGGCTTATCACGGAAGCGTGTATGATGCGCAGCCGTCTCAGTCCCGCCGCTTTCAGCCGTTTGGCCGGATCCGGCTCGTCAATCTTCGGATAGACGATTTCCGCCGCCGAAATAAGAAGTTCCATCGCGGCGTCGCCAATCGCATGGACGGACGCCTCGATGCCCGCGTCATACGCTTCTTTCAGCAGCGCGACAATGCTGTCCAGGGTATGGAATATATCGCCCGTCTCGTCCGGATCGTCGGAATAGGGC
>JAITEX010000047.1 GCA_031281765.1 Eubacteriales Family XIII. Incertae Sedis bacterium
GCGGCGCATATAGCCGCCGAACTTGACCGGGCTTACGCGGCGGTGAGCGGCATTGCCGGGCATATGGCTGAGGCCGGCGCTACGGCATTTGCCGCCAAGTTCGATGCGTGCCTCGCGGCGCTCGGCGAAGCGTCGGAAACGGCAGGCAGGCTTCGCGCCGGCGCGGATGCCACGACTTATGCCGCGGCTGCGGCCACTGCCGCCGAAGCCTATGACGCCCTCGGCGTCGCGCTTTCGGAATTTACCTTTCCGCGTTTTGTTGCCGCCGGCGCCGAAAAAGCCATCCTCGAATCCGAAAAGGAGCTTATCACCCTGCGCCGCAACCGCGTCAAAAAAACTTTTGACGATATGAAGAAGCGGTTCTTTGCGAAGCCGCTCGCGGACTATGTCGCCGATATGAATGATACCTATCCGTACGCGGCCTTCCTCGCGGGGCTCGTCAAGCGATACGACGAGCTTTACAGCGCGGAAAAACGCGCGGCCGGCGTGCTCGATTTTTCGGACTTCGAGCATATGGCGCTGAAAATTCTCGCTGACGAAAAGGTCCGCGCCGAGTACCGCGAAAAATTCGACTATATCTTTATCGACGAGTACCAGGACACGAACTATGTGCAGGAGGCGCTTATCTCCCGCATCTGCCGGGAGGACAACCTGTTTATGGTCGGCGATGTGAAGCAGAGCATCTATCAGTTCCGCCTTGCGGAGCCCGGCATATTTATAGACAAGTACAACAGGTTCGGGAGCGGCGAGGGCGCGGCCGGCTGCCGTATCGATTTGAATCTGAACTTCAGGAGCAAGGAAAGCCTTCTGCTTGACATCAACGCGGTGTTCCGGCGGCTGATGCGGGCCGACTTGTCCGGCATAGACTATGACGACAACGCGGCGCTGAGGCGGGGCATCGATTACGCGGCGGCGGGATACGACGGAAGCTTAGACAGCCGCGCCCGTTTTGTGTTGATAGACAGGGCCGTCGGCGATGAGTCTCAGGATGAACTTCCCGGAGAGCTTGCGGAAATGAAGGACGCGGAGCTGGAAGCCTTAGCCGCCGCCGCGGAGATACGGCGCGTGATGGATGGCGGCGTGTTCTTCGATATAAAGGAGGGCGTGGTCCGCCCCTATCGCTACCGGGACATCGTCGTCCTGCTCAAAGAGGCGCGGACGAGCGGCCAGGTCTGGTACGATGTGCTGCAGGCCTGCGGCATTCCGGCCTATATCAGCAGCGGGGACGGCTATTTCGATACGGTCGAGGTCGAGACCTTTGTGAATCTGCTGAAGGTCATTGACAACGCGCGGCAGGACGTGCCGCTTGTCTCCGCGCTCTACAGCCCTGTGTTTGGCTTTTCGCTCGAGGATCTCGCGGAGATACGGCTCGCCTATGATGACGCGCGAGCACCCTTCCATAAGGCGTTTTTCGCCTATGCGGAGTCGGGGCCGCCGGGGGAACTCTCTGAGAGGTGCAAGGGCGTTACGGAGCGCCTTGCCGGGTGGCGGTACGATGAGAGCTTTATGACGCTGCCGGACTTCATCTGGAAGCTGCTGAAGGAGAGCGGTTATTATGATTATGCCGGCGCGCTTCCGAGCGGGACGCTGCGCCGCGCGAACCTGCGCGCCATAGCCGACCGGGCGCTGTCCTTTACCGCAGGGCGGGACAGCAGCCTCTTCGGGTTCCTCGGATTTACGGACGCCGTGCGGAAGAAGAGGATGAACGCGTCGCAGATAAAGCTTTTCGGTGAGGGTGACGACGCGGTGCGCATCATGACAGTTCATACGAGCAAGGGTTTGGAGTTTCCGTATATCATCGCGGCTCAGATGGGAAAGAGCCTGAGGGACAGCGGCCGGACGGCGGCGCGGTTCGCCCTGCACCGCCGGGTCGGCGTGGCGATGGAGTGGGAGGACCCGAACACGCACACCTATCGCAAGACGCTCGCGCAGCATATGATAGCGGCCGAGCAGAAGCGCGAAACGCGCGCCGAGGCCCTGCGCGTACTCTATGTGGCGATGACGCGCGCCATGGACAGGCTGACGCTGATCGGCACGACGAAGGATGCGGGAAAGGCGCTGTCCGTCGCGGAGCTTGCCGACCCCGAAATCGATACGGACCCGGTAGCGGCGGGCTCGTTTCTCGATATGCTGCTGCCGATCCTGCTTGCGGACGGCAGGGCGCCGGAAGTCATCACGTCCGCGCGGCTCTTAGCGCAAAGCCGCGTAGCCGGGACGGAAGTCGCGGCGGGGCAGGGCAGGGATCTGTCAATAGATTTATTTGACGATAGTGTCCCGACCGGCGCCGTCCGTGAAAGCCTCGCCGCCGAAGTGGACCGCCGTCTCTCTTTCGTCTATCCCTATGCGGAGGATTTGCATACGAAATCGAAGTACAGCGCGACGGAGATAAACCGGGCGCTGAAACCCGCGAGGCCGGAGAAGGTGTTTTTCACGGAAGGCTCCGCGGAAGAACGGCTTGAGGACGCGGGGAATTTGCCGGCGCTTTCCGCCGCCGAACGCGGGACGGCGCTGCATACGGCTTTGGAGCAGCTTGACTTCGCGGAAGCGTACGCGCGCCGGGATGACGCCGCGTATTTCAGCGCCTTTGTCCGGGGCCTTGCGGACCGCGGCTTCCTGACGCGCGAAGCAGCGGAATCCGTGTCGCCCGAAACGCTGCGCCGCTACGCGAATACGGAACTGTTTGCGCGCGCCGCGGCCGCTCCGCTGCTGCGCAAGGAGACGCCGTTCAATCTGAAATATGAGCACCTCGGCAGAGAGGTCATCGTGCAGGGCATTATCGACTGCTGGTTTGCGGAGAACGGCAGCCTTGTGCTGATAGACTACAAGTCCGGCGGATACCGAGCCGCAGACCCGGCCGAGGCGGAGCGGGTAGCCGCCGAATACGGCGTCCAGATGGACATCTACCGCACGGCTCTCGAGAGGATTACGGGGCGCGCCGTTGCGGAATCCTGGCTGTATATGACGTCCGCCGGAGCCGCGGTCCCGGTCCCGCCCGAAAAAGGCTGAAACCGCTGATTTTTCTGATTTTTCCGTGTATTGGCTTTGAGCAATATTTTAGTTGACAGACTTTTAACGGAGTGGGAAAATGGTCTTAGTTAATGTCATTCAAAGTACTTTGGAGGTTACCAGAAAATGAGTTATGTAGACAAGATCATAGCCGATATTGAGAAGAAGAATGCGGACCAGCCGGAATTTCTGCAGGCCGCGAAAGAGGTATTGGAGTCCCTTCGCGTTGTTGTCGACAACAACAGCAAGTACGAGGACGCCGCTCTGCTCGAGCGCCTCGTCGAGCCGGAAAGAATCGTCCAGTTCCGCGTGCCGTGGGTCGATGACAGTGGCAAGGTGCAGGTGAACCGTGGCTACCGCGTCGAGTTCAACTCGGCAATCGGCCCCTACAAGGGCGGACTGCGTTTCCACCCGTCCGTAAACCTGAGCATCATCAAGTTCCTCGGGTTTGAGCAGATTTTCAAAAATTCACTGACCGGCCTGCCCATCGGCGGCGGCAAGGGCGGCTCCGACTTTGATCCAAAAGGCA
Organism: Eubacteriales Family XIII. Incertae Sedis bacterium; assembly: GCA_031281765.1. Classification (GTDB taxonomy): domain Bacteria; phylum Bacillota; class Clostridia; order Peptostreptococcales; family Anaerovoracaceae; genus JAITEX01. The sequence goes on from JAITEX010000047.1 coordinate 3,536, forward strand.
AGAGCGACCTCGAAGTCATGCGTTTCTGCCAGTCCTTTATGACGGAGCTCTATCGCCACATCGGTCCCGACACGGACGTCCCCGCCGGAGACATCGGCGTCGGCGGCCGCGAAATCGGTTTTATGTTCGGCCAGTACAAGCGCATCGTGAACGCCTTCCAGGGCGTGCTGACGGGCAAGGGCCTCGATTGGGGCGGCAGCCTTGCGCGTACGGAAGCGACGGGTTATGGCCTTGTCTACATGGTTGAAGAATATCTGAAGTCCATCAGCGATTCCTTCGAGGGCAAGACGGTCTCCGTCTCCGGTTCCGGCAACGTCGCCATCTTCGCGACGCAGAAGGTCCAGCAGTTAGGCGGCAAGGTCGTTACGATGACCGACTCAAACGGCTACATCCACCATGCGGTCGGCATTGACCTCGACGCCATCAAGGAAATCAAGCTGGTTCAGAGAGGACGCCTGAAGGATTACGCCGCGAAGCACACCGACGCGGTCTACAAGGAAGTCGGCGACGGCAGCGTCTGGGACATCCCGGTCGACATCGCCCTCCCGTGCGCGACCCAGAACGAGCTCGACTTGAACAACGCGAAGACCCTCGTGGCAAACGGCGTGAAGATCGTCGGCGAAGGCGCGAATATGCCCACGACCCAGGACGGCGCGGATTACTTTATCGAGAACAAAATCACCTTCTTCCCGGGCAAGGCCGCGAATGCGGGCGGCGTCGGTACCTCCGCACTCGAGATGTCGCAGAACAGCGAACGCCTCTCCTGGTCCTTCGAGGAAGTCGATAAGCAGCTGAACCGCATTATGGTCAACATCTTCCATAATATCAACGACGCGGCGAAGGAATACGGCCAGGCCGGAAACTTCGTTGCCGGCGCGAACATCGCGGGCTTCAAGAAGGTTGCTCAGGCGATGCTCGACCAGGGCATCATCTAAGGAAACACCGTTTCCAAAGCCCTTCACGGGCGTATCATCAGCCCGTTATTATTGCCCCGGCCGCTCCAGCGCGGCCGGGGTATTACATTTTCCGGTTTGCACAGGGGGACAGTCCCCCTGTGCCATTTTTGTCGTAGGAGCAGGTTTTCTTTCATTGCGGGCGTTCTCTTTTGAAAGTACAAAAGGCTTTTTGCACATCGCAAAGGGCGGCCGAATCATGTGCTCCGGTTGGGAGCGAAGCGATTTACCTCCCTTGCGGTAGCGGAAATGGAGGAAAAAATGGATACAAAACGAACACTGCGGCGGAGCGGCCTGAGGGCTTTGCTCTGCGCGCTCATTTCTATCGCGTTAATTTTAAGCCCGGTTTCTTTCCACTCGCCGATACTAAGCGGGGCGCCGGGCGGGACAGGGGTCGCGTACGCGGATAACGATCCCGTTATGCAGGCGGAAGTAAAGGCGACAAGCGACGCCCTCAACATCACGGGAAACGTCATATCCAAGATAGCCGATATGCCCTTTGCTTCCTACCTGGGGCTTCTTGGCACGGCGTTTTCAATTATAAATATGTTTTTGCCATCCCAGCCGGACCCGGTGATGTTGAAGCTCGACGCCATGAGCCAGCAGCTGACCCAACTCCAAAGCGACGTCAAAATCGTTCAGGAGCAGAATATCGACCTGGGCCAGCAGGTGTCCGCAAGCGACATGGTCACCATTCTTAATAATCTGGATGGCACCTTGAAGAAGCTTACCTTTGACAACGGGGTCAACTCGACCTACTACAACGCCTACATATACTGCAACCGGTATGACGCGAATTATAAGGCAAATCCGGAAAACCCCGAAAAGTCAAACTGCACTGCCGAGAATTATTGCAATGTCATGCAGTCCCTTTACGCGACCAAAAATTCAGCTGCGGGCGTCGCGTCAAACACCTATGTTCTTGACAACTATGAGGAGCTCGCCAAGATAATCACCGGCACGGGCAGCCTGTGGAACAACAAGAATCTCTATCAGGTGTACAATACCTATTTTTCCGCCCGCAAAAATTTCAATACGCAGGTCTTCGATACGAAGCAAAACATGATAACGAACGTTTCCGCCACCTCGGATTATGTCGGCGCGTTTTTATTGCGGGCGGTGCTTTACGATCAGTCGCTCAATCAGGCGCGGGTGGATTCCTACAAAGCGATGTTGAAGGAAAACTCAAAGGACCCGACAAACAACGACGAAAGTTATTATACAAACTATCTGAATTCGAATCTGTCCAAGAGCGCTGTGGCAAAAGCAAACTCCATTATCAACGACTCGCAGAATAATGTAACGTTTATCAATAACAACCTGCTTTCCACCACAAAACCGGATTCATTCGTAAAGCTGTATCATGATGTGACACAGACGCTTTCCGACGCTCAGAAGGCTTTGGACGCCGAAAAAAAGGATGTGAAAGACAATGCCCGGATAAGATCCTATCGCCTGAATGCGACTCTCGCAAAGGATGTCTGGTCGTGTCCCGCAGAAAACTATGTCCGCTATTTTTGCGGATACCAGGTTGATTCCTGGGAGGCGGGTGAATTTCGGTCTAATGACGCCAATCAGCAGTATGCTTTGGACCATCACCTGAGCACAGACCAGATGAACCAGCTGAAGAACGCTGCGGCCGCACGGAGTACGCATATCACAGCGGATATGTCAAACGCGGGGTTTGTTTGGCACAGCAGCTATAATAACCAGGCTATAGGTTTCGGGGCGCACGCGGATAAATCGAGCGGGTACCGTACTATATATGTTGACTTCGTCCCCCTCAATGATAAAAGCATGACGCCTTCGAATTACTGGGCTATAGACTATTACGGCAAGAAGAAATCCAGTACCGTATACAGCGCTTCCGGATATTCCAAGAAGGCCAGCTGGGGAGACCCGCTTGTCGTGGCGACGAAATAAGGAGGGCAAAAAATGAAGCATATACAACATCAAAACAAAATCTTTCCTCTCTGCCTTGCGGCGCTTCTCTTTCTTCTTTCCCTTGCGTTTTCAGCCTGCGAAAAAGAGAGGGAGCCGATGAAGCCGAATCCTGCGGATGCCGGCCTTGCAGCAGGAGAAGAACAACCCGAGCAGACGGGTATAGGGTTTGATAAGCTCGACGGCGTCTGGTTCAACGTTACGGATCACGAGGTCGTGAAGCTCGACGCAGAGCACGAAAGATACTGGGTAGCCAAGCAGCCGGACTATGCGAAAAAAGGGAATAAAGCCTTCGTCTATGCGTATAAGGTAAAGCTTGACGAGAAGGCTCAGACCTTTACGCTGAAAGAGAAAACCGACGATATAATTTACCACTACGAGCTTTCGGAAGATGGGAACGTCTTCACCGTTTCCGTAAACGATGAAGATTGGTCAAACGTTACCTTCTACCGCGCGGGCAGCGCGGAAGCCGAAGAATACAAGGCAGGCAACCCGAATCTGAATCCGAAGTGAGGCAGGTTTTCTTTCAGCGCGAGCGTTCCGTTATAGAGTAGCACAAGGGGACGGTTCTCCTGTGCAAAATTGTAAACAATTCAGCACAAAGGAACCGTCCTCTTGCGCTTTTCGACAGGGTAGATAAAGGGGGTTTGGTAAAAGTGAACATTATAGGAAAACGGAAAAACTCAGGATACGGAAAATACGGCAGGGTGGTACTGTCTCTGCTTCTCATTCTGGCGCTTGTGATACCGCAAGCGGCTTTAGTCGGGGCTGCGGATGATATGCAGGGTGCGGAGAGCGCTGCTGTGACGGACGAGACGCCTGCGGAGGGTGTTGCCACGACGGACGAGACGCCCGCGGAGAGCGCCGCCGTGACGGACGAGACGCCTGCGGAGGGTGTTGCCACGATGGACGAGACGCCTGCGGAGAACGCCACCGCGACGGATGAGACGCCTGCGGAAGGTGTTGCCACGACGGACGAGGCGCCCGCGGAAAACGTTGTCATGACGGATGAAGCGCCTGCGGCTGACAAAGCGCCCGCGCCGCTTTTGGCTGACGCCGGCGCTCCCATTCCGATTACACTCAGTACGTCCCTGACGAGTAATGATGCAAACGGTTATGCGGTCTCGGGCAACACGCTTACCTTCAATGCAAACGCTAAGGGTAAAGCCTATATTATCAGCCAAAATACCGGACATAAGTTTACCACAATCACCGTGTTGGATAATGTAAGCGCGGACATCACAATAAATAGCATCTCCATTAATAGTTTTGCGCTGAGCAGCGGCGCTAACGTTAATCTGTTCCTAAAGGGAAGCAGTACGATGAGTCTTGGGGTGCGCGTACCTCCAAATGCGACGGTCTCCATTGACGACAACGGAGATAACGCCGGTAAGCTTACCGTCTCAAGAGGGATAGGTAACGCCGGACAAGAGGGAGACATCGGCGTCATCAATATCAAAGGTGGTACTATTATCGCGAACAATAACAACGGTTATGCGGGTATCGGTAGCGCCAGTAATTCAAGCAACGGAACTATCAACATCTCAGGCGGCATAATTACGGCAAGAGGCGGTTACGATGCGGCGGGAATCGGCACGGGGGGCATCGAAAATGCCACAGGACATCGCCTCAATAGCACGAGAATAAACATCAGTGGCGGTGATATTACCGCGTATGGCGGCGGCAACGCGTCCGGCATCGGAGGAGGTTGGGGCTCTTCGGGCGGAATTATTACTATTACAAACGGCACAGTAAATGCTTACGGCTCATACCTGAACTACGGAGGCGGCGCCGGTATTGGCGGAGGATATCAGGCGGAAGGTGGCGTCATCACCATCTCAGGAGGGACGGTAAACGCGTCCTGTGCAGGTAACCCTAAAAACACTCCTTATGCTGCGGGTATTGGCGGCGGCACCGACGCGGCCGGCGGCACTATCATCATCTCAGGCGGCACAGTTAATGCTACAGCTATCGGTGGTGCGGCGATTGGCATGGGCGCCGATGAATTGAACGACGGGAACCAAGTCAACACCACCAACATTAAAATCAGTGGCGACGCAAATGTCACCGCGACATCAACCGGCGCCGGCGCCGCTATTGGAGGTGGCAGAAGATACGGCGGAGGGACGATAGAAATCAGCGGCGACGCGAATGTCACCGCCACAGGCGGGAACAGCGCAAAAGGCGGGGCTGGCATCGGCAGAGGCTATGACGGCGGCAATGGCGCCAACCTCACTCTTGCCTCAACAGCGACGGTAAAGGCATATTCAATGAATACCGGCGCCCCGGCAATCGACGCCGAGAGCATCAGCGGGGACGCCTTTTTTGTCAACGCGCAGATAGACGCCGCGCGTACAGCCGATATAAAACTGAAAGCCTATGGCCCGGATGGCTACAGGGTGAACACGGCTCTTTCACTTCCAGAAAACTATCCTAATTTCGCCTACACCACGGGCAGCGCCCAGCCGCGGGAAAACTATATCCTCGCTTTCAACAACAGTACTAATATTTGTGAAGGCATGATCGCCCCCACGGAGAATAATACGAGTAATGCGATATGCACGGTCTCTTCAATAAAGGGCACGAGTGTGACAAAGGCCAAATTTCAGGGTAACGTCCCCGGAACAGTGGCTACGAGCCAACCTGCCCGCGATGCCATAAACGGGGATTCGCTTGTTTTGAATAATACGGGCCACAATATTCTCAGCGGGCTTACGTTGCCGCGCGGCAGCGTCGCAGGCTTTAAATACGGCGCGAGCAGTACCCTAAGCTCCGGCGCCGCTTTGGCGTCATGGGATAGCATTGATTCCGGCCCGAAAAAAGCAATGTTAAAAAATCTGGAACCTAATACGGAATATTCTACGCGCACCTATATAGACATAGCTATGGGAAGTAGGAACACCAGCGTCGACGCCAGCGCTATCGTTTCATTTGCCACCTCGCCGAAAATAACTACAGCCACCGCCACGCAGGGCAGCGACGCAACAACGGCGCTTATACATGCGGAATTCTATAAGAGTACGTTAAACAGCGGGGCGAACAACGCGCCTATCACGGATGTGAAGATATATGTAAGTACGAAGGGCATATCCTACACCGAAGGCTTTGCGAGCGTAAAAGCGGGTGGCGTGGACGTTTCCCCGGTCATTCTTAAAAAGGGTACGGACTACACCGACGCCGGCATCACGGACTATGCCATCAGTAATCTGGCGCCGGACAAGGTCTATAATATCCTTGTTGTTGTTACGAATGAAGGTGGCAAGGACGGCAAGCTGTTCCAATACAGGGGCGACAATACTCTCTCTACGGTCAGCTATAACAGCAACAACCCTATAGGCGCCTCAGCAAGCGTTACCGGCAGCATGTACAGCCAGACGGAAGCCTCGCAGTCGGCGGGCCTGACGTTATCGCCGAATGTTTTTAAACTGCGGGGATATAATTTCCTCGGTTGGAACACCGCGCGATTCGGCGGCGGTGAGAGCTATGCCAATGGCTGTACTATCGCACCGGAATCGCTCACATCAAACTTGACGCTCTTTGCGCAGTGGCAGCTAAAAGATGTCACGGTGACCTATTACAGAAACGATGAGACAGACAGCATTCATGGTTCTCAGGTAATCGTCGGTTACAACAGCCGGATTGTCGGCGCTCCGACTGATGTGCCGAGCCGTGAAGGTTACCTTTTTGCCGGTTGGTGCACAGAATCGGGGACTGAATGGGCGTTCGGAGCGGACGGAACGGCGGTAGACGAGGCGCATGGTGTCGTGATAACGGATGACGTAACAGCTACGTTATCCTTATACGCGAAATGGGTTTTGTGCGACTTCACGCTGACAGCCAATGACGGCAAACCGCTTGCAATTTCAGACTACTCATTAAAAGACGCTATTCTTACCATCAAATCAAACAGGGCTCTGACCATCGGCATGGCAAGCGGGGTAACATCCACCGCGACACACAGGATAGCGATAGACAGTTCCGCAGGAGCGGACATCACGCTGAAAGATGTCAGCATCATACTTCCGACAGGTTCATACGCCCCGGCTTTTAACGTAGATGGTTCCACCCTGAACCTCACACTGAAAGGCACAAACGTCCTGACGAGCGGGTGGAACTGTGCGGGTTTGCAACTTGTAAACAATGCGAACCTCGTTATCACGGAAGCGTCGGATGGCGGCGCCCTCACCGCGACGTGCGTGAAGGACGCCGCCGGTATAGGCGGCGGCGACGGCGCGGGACCTGCGGGCAATATCACCATCAATGGCGGCACGGTCACCGCGCGGAACACGAACGGCGTAGGGTCCGCCATCGGAGGCGGGTTTAATTCATCGGTAGGTGATGTCACGATAAACGGAGGAACGATCAACGCTACTGTTACAGTAAATAAGCGCGGTTATGGCGGCGCGGGCATAGGCGGTGGGTATAAGAGCTCGGCGGGCAACATCACCATTAATGGTGGCACGGTCACAGCCAGTAGCGGAAGGAGTGGATCCGGCATAGGCGGAGGCGGATGGGGTTCACCGGTAAAGAACATCACTATCACCGGTGGCACAGTCACAGTCGGGCATGTGGCGGGCAGTACTTGGGGTTCCGGCATAGGCGCCGGAGCCGAACATTCTAGCGCAGGCGATATCACTATATCAGGTGGGGTAGTCACCGCTGTCGGCAGCACACAGGTTGGGTCCGGAATAGGCGCCGCGAGAAGCACTTCGCCTGCAGGCGTTATCACTATATCCGGCGGCACGGTCATCGCTATCAAAGGTGGAGATGCGGGCAGCCAAGACATTGGTAATGGTGAAGATGCCAATAGCGTTGCCGCAAGCGTCACGATTACGGGCGGTTCGGTCTGGGCGGTGAATGGCCTAATTGCCCCTGCTCCGAAGAACGCGGTAGAAAATGGCGCTTCTGTCTACGCAAACAAACTTGACTTTGCCCCCGCGCTTACCGATGGCGCGGCCTTCACCGCGGGCAATATAGACGGCACGGCGTGCAAGGATACGGCAAGCGCCGGCGCCTACGGCAAAAAGGACATCAAGGCGATTACCGACCCGACCAATGCGGACAAAAAGGTACGGGTCTGCCTCTGGCTGCCGGCAACCACGGGCGCCGCGGGCAGTGTCTCCCTGAGTACAGCCGACGCAGAGTATCAGAGTTCCTATGAGAGGGGCGGCAGTACGCCGGCGCCACAGACGCTCGTCAAAATTTCATCGACGGGCGATATTCCGTCCGGCGGTGGCGGCGAAGACAAGCCAAGCCCCGGCACAGACGATGGGAAAACCCCCGGCACAGACGATGGGAAAACCCCCGGCGCGGGCGATGGAAAAAACCCCGGTGCCGGCGATGCCGGTAAGGGCGCGGGCGATGGCGCGGGAAAGGCCGCGGGCGATGGCGCGGGAAAGGCCGCAGGGAAAAAAGGCGATACTGCTTTCGCGGCGAAGAATCCCGCCGGAAAGAACGTCGCAGCCGACAATCCCAAGGGCGCCGTTCCGGACAATACGGTTTCCGATACCAACGACCCCAACAAGCAGGACGCCAACGGCGACGGCGTTGCGGGGAATAAAAAATCCGAATCCGCTACGGATAGC
>JAITEX010000068.1 GCA_031281765.1 Eubacteriales Family XIII. Incertae Sedis bacterium
ATTACAAAACCTCAACATTCCCGCGCGGATACATATCCTTCATCACGTTCTTCGTGTCGAACACAGAGGCCGCGTATCTCTGTACCATGTGGTAGTCGACCTTCGTATGGGCCGTGGTAATCATTACAAGGTCATAATCGGCGACTATCTCACCCGTGATTTGCGCTAAGCCCTTTACCACCTTCCCGTGTCTTTTGTATTCCGGGACATAGGGGTCATAGAAATCGGCCTTTGCGCCGGACTCCTTGAGAATATCCAGGACCGCAAGCGCGGGGCTTTCGCGATAGTCCTCAATATCCTGCTTGTAGGCAACGCCCAAAACCAATATCTTTGAGCCGTTCAGCGGCTTTTGCCGCCGGTTCAAAATCCTGCTCGCCCGTTCTACGCAGTAGGCCGGCATCCCGTCGTTTATTATCATTGAGCTTTCAATCATCGAGGTATGGAAACCATATTCGCGAGCTTTCCATGAGAGATAATAGGGGTCAAGCGGGATGCAATGCCCTCCGAGGCCCGGCCCCGGATAGAATGCCTGAAAGCCGTAGGGCTTTGTTTTTGCCGCGTCTATCACTTCCCAGATACTGACGCCCATCTTGTTGCAGAGAATCGCCAGTTCGTTGACAAGGCCGATATTGATATTCCGGTAGGTGTTCTCCAATATTTTTTCCATCTCCGCGACAGCCGGAGACGAGACCACGTGGACATCGCTTTCGAGTACGGCGGCATACATCGCCGCGATCACTTCCGCGGCGTCACTGCCCACCGCTCCGACGACCTTCGGCGTGTTCTTCGTTTTGTAAATCAGATTGCCCGGATCCACGCGTTCCGGCGAATAGCCTAAGTAGAAATCCTCGCCGCATTTCAAGCCGGAACCTTCCTCAAGAATCGGTTTCAATAATTCTTCCGTCGTGCCGGGATACGTCGTCGATTCCAGGACTACGGCGGAACCGGGTTTCAGGTATTTTGAAACTTCGATTGCGGAATTCCGCACATACGTGATGTCCGGCTGCTGGTGCGCATCAAGCGGCGTCGGGACGCAAATCGCGATAAAGTCCACGTCCTTTATAAAGGAGAAATCCGATGTCGCCGACAGCATTCCGCCCTTTACGAGCGTCGCAAGTTCCTCTCCCACCACATCGCTGATATAGTTCACGCCGCGGTTCACCATATCAACCTTTTGGCTTTGGACATCGAACCCTATCGTGGTGAACCCCGCCTTCGCCTTTTCTACGGCGAGCGGCAAACCGACATATCCCAGACCAATCACGCCGACACGTATCGACCGTGATTCAATTTTCGCAAGAAGGCTTTCTTTTATCATTTACGCTTTCAACTTTCAATTATTAACGAACGACTGCTTTACGGTATATAATACCATAGATTTACTGTTTTATTGCCTTTACCACAAGCGCTATATCTTCATCTTTCATATACGGATGCATGGGCAATGACAGCACGGTGTCGGCGAGTTTCGTCGTCACCCGGTAGTCATTCTCATCAAAGTTCTGCCCGGCGAATGCCGCCTGCCGGTGCATCGGTTTCGGATAATAAACCATGCTCGGTATGCCGTTTTCCTTCAGGCGGGCCTGCAGGGCGTCGCGCTGCTTTCTGTCATCTAACTTTATGGTATACTGCGCCCAACTCGAATAATAGCCCGGCGGGACTGCCGGCGTTTTCACGACGCTCTCGAGTTCATGAGTGTACCGTTCCGCGACGGCATTGACCGCACCTATTTCGTAATCGCGAAACGCTTTGAATTTCACCGACAAAATAGCCGCCTGCAAGGTGTCGAGCCTTGAATTCAGGCCGATGCGGACATTGTCGTACTTCATCGCGCCTTTGCCATGGACGCGAATGGAGCGGAGCAACTCCGCCGTTTCATCATCATCCGTAAAAACGGCGCCACCGTCGCCATAGCATCCGAGCGGCTTCGCGGGGAAAAAGGATGTCGTCGCAATATCTCCGAAACTGCACGCCATTTTCCCCTTAATATTCCCGCCAAAGCCCTGGGCTCCGTCCTCCAAAATAAGCAGCCCGTGTTTCTCCGCTATCCCGTTCAATGCAACATAGTCGGCGGGCAGCCCAAAGAGGTCGACCGCAAGTATCGCTTTCGGCCTGAGAACGCCCTCCCGTTTGACCTTCTGTATCATCCGGTCAAGCTCATTTGCGTCTATATTGAAGGTATCTTCATGCACATCAACGAAGACCGGCGTCGCACCGGCGTGCGCGACTATCTCGCCGGAAGAAAAAAACGTGAAGTCGGGAACGAAGACCGCATCGCCCGGTCCAATGCCCCACGTCATCATTGCCATCGTCAGCGCGTCGGTCCCGTTGGCGCAGGCGACGCAATGTTTCACGCCGGTATAGTCGGCCAATGCGGTTTCCAAATCCCTTACCGGTTGCCCGTGAATGAAATTCCCGCTTTCCGCCACGTCTATCATGGCCCGGTCGATTTCATTTTTCAGCGCGTGATATTGTTGTTTCAGATCCCGGAATTGCATCAGAATATCCCCTCCATCTCCACGGTAGAAAAGTCGAGCAAGGGGAGCTTTACCGGCGCCCCCTCCTTCATGCTCTTGTATATCGCAAGCACTAATTCCAGTGCATTGCGCCCGGCATGGGCGTCCACATAGGGCTCGCGGTCCTCACGGATAGCCTCGATCATATCTTTGAACAGGAGCGTATGCCCGTTCCCGTAGACATTGCTTGTCTGTTCTTCAAGGCCCTTGTTCCGCGAGTCGCTTTCCGTTTCATCGGCAAATTCCCACACATCGATAGTGTTCGTGGACGTGCCGCCGATTTTCACCGTCCCGCTCTCTCCGAAGATATAGAGGGTTTCCTCAAGATTTTTCGGATAGACGTTTGTCGTGCCCTCTATCGTCGCAATCGCGCCGTTTTTAAATTTGACCACGGCCATCCCGAGATCCTCGGCTTCTAAATATGTATGGAAGCGCTGCCTTGTCGCGCCGTAGACTTCATCGATTTCATCGCCCATCATCCAGCGCAGTAAATCGATTCCGTGGATACACTGGTTCATCAGCGCGCCGCCGTCCTCGACCCACGTGCCGCGCCACGGAGCTTGCGTATAATAATCTTTATTTCTGTTCCACCTCACATGGATGGAGCCGTGTGAGAGCTTTCCGAAACGCCCCGCTTCAAGCGCCGCGCGGAGTTCCCGCACCGCCGTATTGAAGCGGTTTTGATGGCAAGCCGAAACCTTGACACCCTTTTCTTCCGACGCGCGGATGATAGCCCCGGCATCTTTCATGTTCATCGCCATCGGCTTCTCGATAATAACGGGGATGCCCTTTTCGATGCAAGAGAGCGCTATCTCCGCATGGCTGCCGCTTTCCGTGGCGATGCTGACCAATTCCGGCCGTTCCTTCTCAATCATCTCGTTATAGCCGGTATAACGAGGGATATTCGCGCCCTCATCCGCGTCCGGAAAACCCTTCCCGGCCAGCGTTTCAATTTTCTCCGGCAACACATCACAGAGCCCGACTATCTCAAGCCCGTTGTTTCGCGCCGCCAGCACATGGTTCGCCGCAATGCGTCCGCAACCTATCAAAGCGTATTTCATAGTGTCCCT
>JAITEX010000116.1 GCA_031281765.1 Eubacteriales Family XIII. Incertae Sedis bacterium
CACAATGCCCGCGGGCGCGGTGACGCTTGAGGCTGAATTTGATGTTATAGACGTCCCCGTTGCGTACGGGATAGATAACGACTATGGCTACGGCGGAAAAATAGTCGGCGCGGAGGGCAGCAACTGCGCCGTCCGGGTGAGTGTGACGGGCTACGTCATAGACACCATCAGCGTGGACGGCAAGCGGCTGGACGGCGTGCGGGGTCTGACGAGCTACACGACGACCACCGCGCCGAAGCGAAGTATATTCGCGACCTTCACATACACGGTAAATTTTAATACCCCGGCTAACGGCTCGCTCACTGTTAGTCGGGAAAGCGAGACCATAGAGAGCGGCAGCATAGTATACGCGGGCGAGGTGCTGAAGATAACGGTGACGCCGAACAGCGGCTACGCCTTTAATGCGGCAGCCAGCGTGTTCAGCGGCTTGACGCGTGACGGAACCACAAACAATTATACCGTCACAGCAGGGCGTGAGACACCGCCGAGCGTGACGGCGGTATTCCGGGCGATTACCTCTGCTGATACCACCACCCCGGTCACGCCGACGCCCCCGGAGGAACCCACGACCGTATCTGACAGCGATGAGGGGACCTGGGAACAGGAGGACGGCGCGTGGAAGTACATAGTGGACGGCGAGGCCGCTACCGGCTGGATACAGGATGATGGCACTTGGTATTACCTTGCGCCGGACGGCATTATGGAGACCGGCTGGGTGAAGGACGAGGGCGCCTGGTACTACCTTGCCCCAAGCGGCGCTATGAAGACCGGCTGGGTGAAGGACAAGGGCGCCTGGTACTACCTTGCCCCAAACGGCGCTATGAAGACCGGCTGGGTGAAGGACAAGAACACGTGGTACTATCTGAACGCCTCCGGCAAGATGCTGACGGGCGCTCAGAAGATAGGCAACAGCATCTACACATTCCGTTCAAACGGAGCGTGGGTCACGTAAAGCCGCAAACAGAAAGCAGCATACGGAACGGTTTCCGTGATACTGCGAAGTGAAACAAAATGAGCTATACCGGGCACTCGGCGGCGTGGGAAAAACTCACCGCCGGACGCCCGGTACGCTTTTTTCTGCAACCTCCTCCAAATTACCCAATCAAATTCAAATTCCATTATAAACACTTCTATATTTTTCCATATTCCGCAACACGTCATTGCGAGTGGAGATTTTTTGGTATAAAATTTGAGGACGGGATACATGACGGAGGGTACTATGAAACTGCTGCGCAAAAATATCGAAACGGCTGAGGCCATAGACGCGATGATTCAGACGGCGGAACGGAACGCGGAGAAGCTGTGGCCGAAGACCCGCAAACTGTTTGAACGCGCAAAAACGGGTATGGCAAATGAGGACGAAGCGAAGCGGGCGTGGCTTACGGCCGTCATCGCGGCCGACACCTACCTTATGGGCGAATCGCGGAATATGTCGCGGGCCGAACTGACGAATGTCCACGCGGCGCTTGACGCCCGTTTCGCGGGCGGCGCGGACGCGGACCGCTACGAGTATTTCCGCGGCCTCGTACTCTATTCACTCTCGGACCCTGACGCCGCGGCGTCGGGAAAACTCTATCCGCTTGTGAGCGGGCTCCTCAATGTACTGCATTCCGGCTTCGACGCGGCGATAAAAATCGATGAGGAGGGGGACCCCGACGCGCTATCCGCCGCCTACCCCGCTCTTTTGCGCGACATCGGCGTCATATTCTCTCTGCAGCTCATCGCGTGGCGGCACGTCTTTGAAAATTACAAAGTGACGTTTACGGCGGTGTGACCGGCCCGGGCGCCGCGCGCGCGAACAAACCTCGACCCCGTGTTGTTTTCTTCATAAAATAACGCCGAATTTAGTGTTTACTTCGATTTTAATTATCGATATAATGGTGTAGACAAAAGTTACGTATTGGTACATCAACGAGGGAATGAAAGGAACGAAAGTGAAAAGAATTTTGTTTATTGCCGGTTTGATCTGGCTATCAGCGCTGCCCGGCTTCGCGTTTGCGAGCGAGGCGGATCTGGTCCTACCCGAATTTACATCGCTTCAATTCAGGCTATTGCTTGTCGGCATCGCAGTCTGTATTGCGGGATTCGTATTCGGGCTCTTGCAATATCGCAAGGTCAAGAAGATACGCGCACACAAATCCATGCTCGACGTAGCGGGCACGATTTACGAAACGTGCAAGACGTATCTGCTGCAACAGGGGAAATTTCTCGGCATTCTGCTTGCCTTTATCGGCGTCTGCATCATATTTTATTTTGGCATACTTGACAAGCTGCCGCCGGGGAACGTACTGCTTATCCTGCTCTGGGCGATTCTCGGGATAGCCGGTTCCTACACGGTCGCGTGGTACGGAATCAGGATGAACACGGTCGCGAACAGCCGCATGGCCTTCGCTTCGCTCGAGAACAAACCGCTGAAACTGCTGCATATCCCGCTGAAGGCCGGCATCAGCATCGGCGTGCTGCTCATCTGCATGGAGCTCATCATGATGCTCATCATCCTGCTGTTCCTGCCGAAGGACATCGCGGGCGCCTGCTTTATCGGCTTCGCCATCGGCGAGTCGCTCGGCGCTTCGGCGCTGAGGATCGCGGGCGGCATCTTCACGAAAATCGCGGACATCGGCGCGGACCTTATGAAAATCGTCTTTAAAATCGAAGAGGACGATCCGCGGAACCCCGGCGTTATCGCTGACTGCACGGGCGACAACGCGGGCGACAGCGTCGGCCCCACGGCTGATGGTTTCGAGACCTACGGCGTCACGGGCGTCGCGCTCATCTCGTTCATCGTGCTTTCGGTCGAGCCGAAGGTCCAGGCGCTGCTGCTGACCTGGATATTCGTGATGCGCATACTCATGATTATCACCTCGGTTATTTCCTACTATATTAATAATGCCATTACGAACGCGAGATTCGGGAATGTCGAACGCCTCGATTTCGAAAAACCGCTCACCTCGCTCGTATGGATCACGTCCCTGCTCTCCATCGCGGTGACATTCGTCGTCAGTTATACGCTTATCGGCCCGGATTCCGAAGTCGGCGCGTACGGCGAAAATATGTGGCTCTGGCTTTCCATTATTATCAGCTGCGGCACGATAGGCGGCGCGCTCATACCGGAATTCACGAAGATATTCACGAGCCCGAAATCCAAGCACGTGAAAGAGGTCGTGAACACCTCGAAGGAAGGCGGCCCGTCGCTGAACATCCTCTCCGGGCTTATCGCCGGAAACTTCAGCGCGTTCTGGCTCGGCATGGTGTTCTTCGTGCTCATGTTTATCGCCTACGCCGCAAGCAATATGCTGGCGGTGGACATCATGAGCTATCACAGCATTTTCGCCTTCGGCCTCGTGGCTTTCGGCTTCCTCGGCATGGGGCCCGTCACTATCGCGGTCGACAGCTACGGCCCGGTGACGGACAACGCCCAATCCATCTACGAACTCTCGCTCATCGAACAGCGTGAGGGCGTGAAGGAAGAAATCGAAAAGGACTACGGCTTCAAGCCGGATTTCGAAATCGCGAAGTACTACCTCGAAGCGAACGACGGCGCGGGAAATACGTTCAAGGCGACGGCAAAGCCCGTGCTTATCGGCACGGCGGTGGTCGGCGCGACGACGATGATATTCTCGCTCATCCTTGTTATCGGAAAGGTGACCGGCGTAGAGCCGGAGATGATTTTGAACCTGTTGAACCCGTTCACGATACTCGGCTTTATCTGCGGCGGCGCGACCATCTTCTGGTTTAGCGGCGCGTCAACGCAGGCGGTCAGCGCGGGCGCGTACAAGGCGGTCGAATACATCAAACAGAACATATCGCTCGATGAGAATGCGGACCTTACGGCCTCGACGGAAAAGTCAAAAGAAGTCGTCAAGATATGTACGCAGTACGCGCAACGCGGCATGCTGAATATCTTCGTCGCGGTCTTCTGCTTCACCCTCGCCTACGCCTTCTTCTCGGCGCCGGGCGAATCGAACCAGCCCTTGGCTTTCTTTATCTCGTACTTGATTTCGATAGCCGTCATCGGGCTGTTCCAGGCCGTCTTTATGGCGAACGCCGGCGGCAGCTGGGACAACGCGAAAAAGGTCGTCGAAGTTGACCTGAAGATGAAGGGCACGGAACTGCACGACGCGACCATCGTCGGCGATACGGTCGGCGACCCGTTCAAGGACACGACATCCGTCGCGCTGAACCCCATCATCAAATTCACGACGCTCTTCGGTATGCTCGCGATGGAAATCGCCATTACGGACGCTTTCTCCAAGGCCGCGCCCTATGTCGGGGCCGTGTTCCTTGCGATTGCCCTCGTCTTTGTATGGCGCTCCTTCTTCACGATGCGCATCAAGAAAGACCCTGCCGAAGAACTCGCACAGGAAGGAAAGGATAGCGTCGCGTGACACCACATACGATAGACGCGCTGAACAAATTGAACACCGAACAAAAGGAGGCCGCCCTGCATACGGACGGCCCCCTTTTGATATTGGCCGGCGCGGGCAGCGGCGCGTAATGACTATGATTTTCACCGGCATACGCGGCTATGAAACTGCGTATGCCGGTTGTATCTAAGTTTTTCGACCATAGAGGCCAAATATCTGAATGTATCTGATAATATCTAAAAAAAAATCCCCAGAAAGGCTTGTTTTCGACCGGGAATAGGCGTAATAGAATCGTATAAGGAATATCCAAACAAAATTATAGGACAGCATACAAGAAACGTTTTCTTGGAATTTTATCGTAATAGTATGCTATACTCTATTTATATAACTAACGAAATACAGAGGATCATTATGCCAAATTGGAGCGAAATACTAAACGAAGTGAATGGATTGATAGCGTCAGGACGAGGTGATGCTATTGATGTTGTCCGGCGTAAATATCTAAAAAATCTTTCTACGATAACAGGTCGCAATACAATTGCGTATTACTCCGGATTTCTGAACAATATAAATATTGAAGAAACTAGTATTACTGACGTGGACAAAAATGGGTTTATGACAGTAATAAATAAGCTGGACAGAAACAAAGGGCTTGATTTGCTTCTGCACACTCCAGGCGGTGATTTGGCAGCAACGGAATCGCTCGTGGAATATTTGCGATCCATGTTCGGAAATAATATCAGGGCAATTATTCCCCAGATTGCTATGTCAGCGGGTTCGATGATTGCTTGTTCCTGCAACTCAATTGTTATGGGGAAGCAGTCTAGCATTGGACCAATTGATCCGCAGATGAGAGGAATTCCCGCAACAGGCGTAATTGAAGAATTTGAACGAGCTAAAACCGAAGTCGCAAAAAATCCGAAGTGTATTCCGCTTTGGCAAGTCATTATTGGAAAGTACCACCCGACGTTTATTGGTGAATGTGAAAAGGCTATTGAATGGTCGAAAGAAATCGTGACCAAATGGCTTATATCCAATATGCTTGAAAGTGATGACAATCGTGAAACCATAGCAGCGAATATCGTCAATTATTTGAGCGATCATAGTGAAATGAAGGCACATGCACGTCATATCGGCATAGATGATTGTGAAAAAATCGGCTTAAGAATTGAACACTTGGAAACACTAAACAAGTCCAACGATTTGCAAGACGCGGTGCTTAGCGTTCATCATGCATATATGATTACGTTTTCAAGCTCTGCGGCTATTAAGATTACTGAAAACCAAGATGGTGTAGCCATGCTCATCAATAAAAGTGTAAACGCGCCTGTCGCACCACAGCAGCTAATGCCGCTCCAAATACCTATACAGTTTCCATTCCAAACGCCACCGCAAAAATGAGAGAGGAAAGCATTATGGACAAAGAAATTCAAGAATTATTCGAAACATTAAATATTGCCACAAAGGATGAAGATGCTTATTCCAAGGCTTACGAAATAAGTACGCCCTTTGAAAAATGTGGGATTACGATTAATATTCCAACGACTGTAGGGAGTTCGACTATTATTCAAACAAAATGACTAAATCTTTGGACGCGCTCAACAAATTGAACACCGAACAAAAGGAGGCCGCCCTGCATACGGACGGCCCCCTTTTGATATTGGCCGGCGCGGGCAGCGGCAAAACGAGCACGATGACCGCGCGCATAGCCCACTTAGTGAAAGACAAGGGGGTATACCCCTACCGCATACTTGCCGTTACGTTTACGAACAAGGCCGCGGGCGAAATGAGGGACCGCGTCGAGGCGTTGGTCGGCCCCACGCGCGGCCTGTGGATCATGACCTTCCACGCGGCCTGTCTGCGCATCTTGCATATGCACGCGGACCGGCTCGGTTACGGGAAAAATTTCAATGTCTACGACCCGACCGACCAGAAGGTGGTTGTCAAGAACGCCGTCAAGGCGCTGAACTTTGACGAGAAGAAATTCACGCCGAACTACGTTCTTTCCATTATTTCATCGGCAAAGGACAAGGGGAAGACGGCGGCGGATTTCGAGGCCGAGGCCGGAGACTTCCCGCTGCGAAAGCAGGTCGCGGATATTTATACGGAATACGAACGCGTTCTCAGGAAGAACAACGCGATGGATTTTGACGACCTGATAATGAATACGGTGACGCTGTTCGAAAAGTTTCCGGACGTGCTCGCCGGCTATCAGGAACGCTTCAGCTATATTATGGTGGACGAGTATCAGGACACGAACCTCATGCAATACAAGTTCGTGAAACTGCTCGCGGAGAAACACGGGAATATCTGTGTCGTCGGCGACGACGACCAGTGCATATACGAATGGCGCGGCGCCGACATCTCGAACATACTGAATTTCGA
>JAITEX010000043.1 GCA_031281765.1 Eubacteriales Family XIII. Incertae Sedis bacterium
TGCGGCGGGCGCCGACGCCGGCGTATCTCCCGGCGGCGCCACGCTTGCCTTGTTCACAATGGCGACGCCGACGGCCGCAACATTCTCGCCGGAAGCGGAAGCCGCCGCCGTTTCCGCAGCCTGAGCAGGCGCTTCTTCGCCTCCCGGCGAGTTCTGTTCCCTGCAGCCGGCAAAACCCGCGAGTACCACTATCAGCGCAAGCAGCGCCGCGAAAACCCTCCGTCCTCTCAATCCGCTCATTTCACCCATGCGCCGCTCGCTTTAAACACATACTTCTTGCCGCCTATTTTTTGCGTCCCCGTTTTCATCGCTCCGTCGTTTGCGCCGCCGAAGTAATACCACGTGCCGCTTATCTTCTTCCAGCCCGTCTTCATGGCCCCGTCGCTTGCGCCGCTGAAATAGTACCACGTCCCTTTTATCTTTTGCCAGCCGCTCACCATCTTACCGCTGTCCGCGCCACCGAGATAGTACCACGCGCCTTTTATTTTCTGCCAGCCGCTCAGCATCTTGCCGCTGTCCGCGCCGCTCAGGTAGTAATACGCGCCCTTTATTTGCTGCCAGCCGCTCAGCATCTCTCCCTTTGCGTTGAAGTAGTAGTATGCGCCGCTTATCTTTTGCCATGAGGTCAGCGCTTTCCCGTTCGAATAATAGTTCCAGGCGCCGCTCGTGAAATGGTACCAGCCAGCCATCGGGTCAGAGGGAAGCTTCCTGCTCGACAGCGCATGGAGCCGCCCGTTGCCGCCGACGAAATACAGCGTGCCGTCATCGTCCGCTATAAGGCTGTTCAGCGACTGGCTGCCGCCCGGCCGATAGAGCGTATGGGCTACCGGCTTCGCAAATTCCGCGCTGTCCTCTATGACAATGACGGAATCATTCCCGGCCTCGTTCAACATCACATAGAGATAGGTTTTGCCGCCGTACGCATCCGAGACAAGCGGAAAGGATTGGCTGTAGCCGCCGAAATCGACCGTCGCCGTTCTTTCTAACGTCGCCGCGTCGAAAACGTCGAGCTTGCCGCATCTGTTGATGCCGCCCGAAAAGGCGTACAGCTTGCCCCCCGCTACCGCGGGAGCGGAAGCGCCGCCACCGCCCGAAAGGGCTGCAGATTTCGGTGCGCCGAACGTCCCGGTAGCCTCGTTGAACGAAACTTTCCAGAGGCCGCCCTTGTCACCGCCGACCGTTTTCGTCGGCACATAGACATCGCCGCCGCCCGAACCGGCCCGGATATAGGTCATGCCGCCACGCGCAACGCCCCGATCCACGGGAAGCGTGGAGATGTCGACCGAAGCGCCGGCCGCGCCGGTAGCCGCGTCAAGCGCCCTGAGCCGGCCCGCGTCGCCCGCGACTAAGATGTACTTCCCGGCATCCGCGACGCCGGCCCAGTAATACCCTTTCAGGCTTCCCCCGGTCTCCTCGTACTCCCAGGCAAAGCCCTTATTCTCATACTTATTTGAGGGAACGCCGTCCGCCGTCTCTATCGCAAAAAACGTCCCGTAGGATTCCTTATTATTATGCTCGTAATAGACGCCCGTATAGAGGTATCCGTCCCGGTATACGACCTGCGTTTCCGCCCGGTATTCGATGGACTCTATCTTGACCCGTTTGTCGCCGACCTGCGTCCAATCGGTGTCAAGCGCTACGCCGGGATACTGTGCGGCCGCTTCACCGGCGTCCATTACCGTTCCGGCTCCGAGGGTCCCGGCTATCCTGACGCGCACTTTCTTCTGCTGCGTATTCTCGCTGTAGTCCGCAAACCACACCGGCTCAAGCGTAGCGGCGTCAAACGCCTGAATGTCGCCGCCCTGAAGCGGGACAAATATCTTGCCGTCGCCATACGCGATATAGGACACGTAGCCGACGGAACCCTTCAGGTCCGCGTCCCCGGAAACCGCGCCCGTCCGCTTATTTATTTTGTAGAGCTTCGCAGAGGCCGCTATATAGAGGAAGTCCCCTATAATGAGCGGGGAGCCCGACGAGTCCCAGGCCGCGGAAGTGCCCAAAGCCTTTGACCAGGCTAAGCTCGCCTCGCTTGCCGCGCGCGGCGTCCCGGCGTCCGTGTGGCCATTCGCGTCCCCTCTGAATGACGTCCAGTCGGCGAAGGCAAATGAGGCCGCAGCCTGCGCGATAAGACAGACCGTTAGCGCCAGCGCTATCCGTTTTGCCGTTTTGGTTTTTCGCATTTCATTCGCCTCCGCCGTTATACCATTCCGTGTTGCGCCTACCTTTTACCGAGCCACGCGCCGTTTGACGAGAACGCGTGCTTCTGCCCGCCAATCGTCTGCGTGCCGGTTTTCATGACGCCTTCGGTTTTTCCCTTTGTCGGGTCTAAGTAGTACCACTTATTGCCGATTTTCTGCCAACTGGTCTTCATGGCGCCATCGTTCGCGCCGCCGAGATAGTACCACTTGTTCTGTATCTTCTGCCAGCCGCTCAGCATCTTGCCGCTGTTCGCGCCGCTCAGGTAATAATACTTGCCGCTTATTTTCTGCCAGCCGCTCAGCATCTCGCCCTTCGCGTTCAGGTAATACCATGCGCTGCCGACCTTTTTCCAGCCCGTAACCGCTTTGCCGTCCGCATAGTATTTCCACACCTTGCCTTCCTTGGCCCAACCGCCATCCGTCCAGCGCGCGTACAGCGTCTGCCTGCCGGTCGTCGCCATGACCGAAGAATCCGTCACTTTCGCGCCGCCGGTTTTCGCCGTATACCAACCGGCGAAGGTGTAATTTTTGCGCGTCGCCGTCGGTAGCGCTCCGTAGGGCTCGCTTTCGAAAACCTCTTTCGTAGCCGCGCCGGAAAGCGTCCCGCCGTTTGCGTCGAAAGTCACGGTGTGCTTGTTCGCTACCTTGACCTCAAGCCAGGGAGAGAGCAGCGGGGTACCCGTGCCATCGCTATCATAAGCGGAATAATAATAGGTACCGGGAGTACTCTTTGCCGTCAAGCTCAGATTCCCCTTATCATCGGAAACGCTGCTGTTATTTTCCGGCTTGAAAAACCCTTCATTCCACCCCTCGGCAGTATCGATTTCAAGCCAAACAAGGGCAGCCTTTGCGACCGGCTGAATAACCCCGCTAGGGTCTATCTTGAAAGAAGCGCTGGCGGGGAAGCCTTTGATGGAAAGATTTGTTACTTCCCCCGGTGCAGCAACAATCCGGTCCACTCTTTTGCCGTTTTGCTCGAACCATACGTAGGTATCGGAATCCGGGTAACTCAGTTGATTCTGATGAAAAGACACCTGATCTCCGGGAGCAATGACGGCTTGGTTGACCGCATATCCGTTGTATTCTGTAGGATCATATTCGCTTGGCGCCGATGTATTGAGAGCGTATTTGCCGTTAACAACAAAGGAAATATTGCTGCTCTCTGTCCCGAAAAAATTTGTGATATAGCCCGAATCACCATACTGGCCCAATTTCAAATTGGTTGTTACATCGTCTGTATTCCCCTTGTACCAAACAATATGAGCCGCGACCAGGGCGTCAAGCGCGGTAATGTCCGTATCCTTGACATTATCCCCGTAAAAATAGCCGTATTCTTTCGCAAGCCCGGGGTGTACCGATACCGGTTGTTTCGCGATATAGAATCCGGTATCATCGGTGACACTGACATACACATTTTGCTCCGCATCGGCCTTCACGACCGCCGCGTCCGCAGCCGCCGCGCCTGCCGGCGTCATCGCAAATACGAGCATCACCGCGAGCAATAGCGATAGCGCGAGATTACATCTCTTCCTTTTCATAAAGAACCTCCTCTTTCATCTCCGCGTCCCTTCCTTCCGGAGGTGAAGCGCATGCGCCGCGCTCCCGCCGAAATCCCGGAACCCTTGCATTTTGCCCGATACCCGTATTTGCCCGGAATGCAAAAACCGGCGAACCCGAAGGTCGCCGGATATAGTACAAGCAAATACTTGATACAGCTTTGGTAAGTCTCCTGACTCGCGCATCACCCTCCGCACGCCTTCCCACCGGTTAGTAGACCGGCAGTGGCCATGTACATCGTCCGCGTTACAGTTGCCGTTCGGCAGTTCCGGATAGCCCGGATTCCTCGTTACCGCATAAGCGACCAAAAAGCGTTCTTCTGTTTACCAGTACAGTATATCACAGCTTGCCGCTCTGCTCCGCACAGGCAACACAAAAGAGAACGTCCCTTTTGTGTCCTCTTTGTGTCGTCTGCCGCTATTCGTGGACGACGACCTTGTCGCCTTTTTGCAGGAAGTTGTAGGAAAATATCGCGTCGTCCTTCTTCATATTGATACAGCCATGGCTCACCGGGCGACCGAAACTATTATGCCAATAGGCGTAATGGAAGGCAATGCCGCCGTCGAAATAGGTGATCCACTCGACATTTTTCGTGTAATACCCGGGGCCGGACATATCCTGCTTGCGCACCTTCGCCCACACCCGGAAGTTTCCGACCTGCGTCTTGTGCGCCGCCGCGCCCGAACTGATCACGCAGGTGCGCATCAGCATATCGCCGTCATAAAAATACGCGATTTGATCCGACAGATCCACCTCAGCCCAACGCTTCCCGGAATCCATCCGGCCGTCATTCGGCCCGCCGAAGTAATGCATGACGCCGTCGACTTTCTGCAAACCGGTTCTCATCTTTCCGTCATTTGCGCCGCCGAAGTAGTACCAGTAGTTGTTTATCCACTGCCAACCGACGCTCATCGCCCCGCCGTCCGCGTCGCCGAAATAGTACCAATACCCGCCGAGCTTCTGCCAGCCGGTTTTCATGATACCGTTGCTCGCGCTGCCGAGATGATACCACTTGCCGCCGAATTTCAACCAGCCCGATTGCATCTTCCCGGTAGTGGCCGCGCCGGCCTTGCCGAGATAGAACCATTTGCCGCTTATCTTCTGCCAGCCGGTCCGCATCCTGCCGTCGTCGGCGCCGCCGAGATAATACCAATCGCCGTCGATTCTCTGCCAGCCGGAAAGCCGTATGCCGCTCTTGTTCGCGTAATACCAAAAGCCGCCGGCCTTCAGCCAACCGGTCAGCGCCGTGCCCGTATTATAATATTTCCATACGCCGCCCTCTTTGACCCAGCCGCTGCTGTACGACCAATGCGCATAGAGCGTGTGGTCCGCGTCCGTCGTCATTATGGTATCTTCGGTGATTTGCGTACCCCCGGATCTTTCCGTATACCAGCCGCCGAAGGTATATCCCGCGAGAAAAACAGCCGGCAGCGAGCCGTACGCCTCGCCCTCGCCGATGGTCTTTGAAACCGGCGCTGCGGGCGCGAACGCTCCGCCGTTTGCGTCAAACAGTACCGTATGCGATAGGGGAGACGAATCGGGAGAGTCGGCATAGACGGCGCCGACGGGCATCAGGGTAAACACAAGGACAAACGCAAGAGCCAGAGCCATTATGGGCGAAAACTTTTTTGCCGCAAATAACGTTCCTATAATAAACCTCCTTATGACCCGCTCTCAATACAACCCTCTATTAAAATTATATTACACAAGGCTGCTTGAGACAAGCAAAATCGTCGCAGGACCCGCCGGTCCGGGAGTGCGTGTCCTCATTTGGGGAGGACGCGGGCTTTTTCGAGGGCTTTCTTCAGCGGGAAGCCGGCAAACACGGCGATGACTATCTTTGCGGCGTCGCCGGGCAGGAAGGGGATGACGCCCGCAAAGAGCGCCGCTTTGAATGACAGTTCTAAGGATAGGGCGAGCCAGAGCGTCCCGACGGCGTATACCGCGAGAAAGCCGCAGGCCATGGCGATGGCGTAGGGGACGCGTTTGCCGTCCCAACGCTTCGCCGCGAAACCGCAGATAAACGCAAGCAGGAGATAGGCGATGAGGTAGCCGCCCGTCGGCCCCGCGAGTACCTGCAAGCCGCCCGAAAACCCCGCAAAAACCGGAAGGCCGACAGCGCCGAGCAGGAGGTAGAGGCCGCAGCTCGCTACGGCGCCCGGCGGGCCGAGCAAAAGCCCCGAAAGGGCTATGATCAGCGTCGTAAGCGAAATCGGGACCGGGCCGATGGGCGCCGAAAGCGGCGCAATCACGCAGGTCACGGCCGTCATTATCGCAAGGGCGGTCATGCGCCGCAGGTTGAGTTCCGTCGTCTTTCTCATAGAGATAGTATAGCGGACAGGAGATGAAACGTCAACCAATTTTATATTTCGGGTTGACAATTTGGCGACCATAAAAGTAAACTGTTGGTAGAATAAAAATGTTTACGGTGTTGCGAAAGCGCGAGTGGTAGTGGCGCTACACTTGTTGGCCCCCCCGGGCGGCTACCGTCCCAGCCGTTTCTTCATCAGTTCCGGCTGCGTGGCGTAGGCGACGGCGGTGGTGTTTGTGATATGGCCTTCGTTAAAGAGTCTCAACAGGCTTGCGTCCATCGAGCACATGCCCTCGGCTACGGATGAGGTGATGACGCTGTCTATCTGATGTATCTTGCTCTCGCGTATCATATTCTTAATCGCGTCGTTCACTATCATGATTTCGAACACGGGCAGCAGTTTGTGGCCTTCCGCGGCCGGCACGAGCTGCTGCGAGACGACGGACTTCAGCGCCATCGAAAGCTGTACGCGTATCTGCCCCTGCTGATTCGCCGGGAACGCGTCGATAATGCGGTCTATCGTGTTCGCCGCGCCCACCGTATGCAGGGTTGAGATGACGAGGTGACCCGTCTCCGCCGCCGTCATGGCGATGGTCATGGTCTCCGAATCGCGCAGCTCACCGATAAGGATGACGTCCGGCGCCTGCCGCAGCGAAGCGCGCAGCGCGACCACATAGCTATCCGTGTCAAGCTCTATTTCGCGTTGGCTCACGATGCTTTTGTCGTGGCGGTGCAGAAATTCTATCGGGTCTTCGAGTGTAATGATATGCGCGTTCCGCGTCATATTTATCTGGTTTATCATGCAGGACAATGTCGTCGACTTGCCGCTGCCAGCCGGCCCGGTCACGAGTACGAGGCCTTTCTTCTGCTGCGCCTGGTCGATGACTATCGCCGGTATGCCGAGATCCGCCGGATCGGGCAAGGAGAACGCCACCACGCGAATGACGGCGGCAAGCGTGCCGCGCTGCTTGTAGGCGCTGACGCGGAACCGCGCCACGCCCGGGAGCGAAAACGAAAAGTCATCGTCTCCGTGCTTTTCCACCCGCTGCGGGTCGCGTCCGCCCGCGAGCCGGTAAATCTCCTCGACAAGCTCTTTCGTATCCTCGGGCATCATGACCTTTTCGTCCGCAAGGACGATGGCGCCGCCGGCTTTCCATGAGAGCGGCCGGCCCGTGATAAGGTATATATCCGAGGCTCCCGCCTGTGTCGCCGTATTCAGTAAGGTATTCAAATCCATTGCGCTTCTCCCGATTCTCCGTTACTGTATCAAATCCAAGCTCGTATCCGGTTCCCACGCGCCTGTCGGGGCCACCTGCCATTTCAGGCGTGAAACCTTGCCGTCCTCCGAAACGAGCAGTTCTACCTGCAGTTCCTGCGTTTCATCTATCTTCTCCGTAAACGAAATGTGCGCGCCGTCCGTCTCATCCGAGAGAACCGGCGCCGTCTCTCCCTCTGTCGGCACGATGAGCTCCGGGAAGGAACTCCTCCAGTCGCTGAACCACGCCGCCCGGGCAATAGTCGAGACCAGTTCCTCGGCGCGCGTATCGGCTTCGTAGTAGGCCGCCGTCACCTCGGCCGTCTTTTTCGAAAGGTGGTAATCGGCTTTTGCCGTCGTATAGGACAGGGCCGCAAACACGACGAGCACGAGTATCACCAGTATCGCTATAATGCTCGTGACGCCCATCGTCGTGCCGAATTTCCCTTTTTTCGAATTCGTGTAGTTTGCCATATCCGTCAACCCGCCACCGATTTCTTCGCCGTCAGCTCGTAAAGCCCGTCGTCAACATTTATCCTGCACACCCGCAGCCCATTCTCAAGGCCGACGTTCACCGTCATATTGTGCACCATTTCTTTTTCGTCAGGCCCGCCGACCCAATCGATAAGTCCCGGCATCCAAACCCCTACCTCATGCCACTCCTTGTTGAAATAATTTTTCCACTTCCCGTCGGTAATTTCCCCCGCTTTAAATTCCTCCGCTACGCTCTCCGCTATCAGCACGGCCTGCGTCAAGTCCGTTGCTTTCTCGCTGTACTTATACGACTGGCCGAAAATATTCGCGCAGATAGCCGCCGATACGGTAAAGACGAGAATCACGAACATAAGCTCAAAGAGGAAGATGGCCGACTTGGATATTTTCATGACGCCGCTCCCTCCGCGCTTACGCGCCGCGCAAGCGAAAGCGAATGCTCCTCGCCCTGCTTGTTTTCCGCAGTGAGCAGCAACAGCCCGCCCCTCTCCTCTATTTTCAGCGATTTGAGTTCCATTATGCTATAACCGTCACCCGCCTTCACGGGCGCGCCTGCCGGCACGAGCACCTCCCGCAGCTCATTATCGTACACATATATCCATGATTCGTAGGTTTCATCGTCGTAACTTTCCGACAGCACGAGCGCGTCCCCGCCGTCGACGCTGCCGACGCGTATGCCGCCTGCCGGGCTCTGCCGCACCTTCTGCGCCATGTACACGAGCGAGGTGCGCGTGTCGAAATTCTTCTGCACATTTTCGGCGGAGCTTTCGTAGACCTGCGCGCCCATAACGGCGACAAGCAGGGCGCTCATCGCGAACACGCCGAGCAGGGTGAGGGTGAATATGAGATTGATGAAATGTTTTTTTCCGCCCATGTCGCTCGCCCCCGCTATAACGGGAATACCCGGATTTCCGGCATCAGGTTCTCGCCGATGGCCCGGTAATAATATACGTATTTGTTTTCGTCAAGCATCAAGCCGTACCGTTCCGTGAGATAGTTAAGGCTCTGCGGGTAGCGCCCCTCGAGGGCGTAGCACTGCACCGTCGCGCGCACCACGGCGTCTTTCGCGAACGCCAGGTCCCGCTTGTGGTGGCCCTCATGAAACGCGCCGATGCCATACCAGAGGGCCAGGAGTACGGCAATAACGATGACCGCGATAAGGGCTATCCTCGCCGCGTCCGTTTTTCGTTTTGCCCGAAATACCCGTGCCATCGCGCCGCCCCCGTCCCGCTACACTATCGCCGACTGCATCACGGCGATGAGCGGCAGCATCGCGCTCAGCAGAATAAGCCCCACGATGACGCAGAGTACGGCCACCATGGTCGGTTCGATGACGGATATGGCCGTATCGAGCCGGTCCTCCGTCTGTGTTTCATAGCCCGCCGCGATTTTTTCCATGACGGTATCCAAATTCCCGGAACGGAAGCCGAGCGTCAGCATACGCGCCTCCATGCCCGTGAATATGCCCGCGCTCACCACATTTTCCGAGAACGAGCCGCCCGTCTCGCAGGCCTCTTTCAGCCGCGCGACCTTCGCGCGCATATCCGGGTTGTCCATCAGCGGCAACGTCAATTCCACGCCGCGGTCCGTATCGACGCCGCTCGCGAGCATGAGTGACATCGCCGAAGCGAACTTGCCCGACGCCATCGTGAGCGACAGTTTTTTGAACAGCTTCCGGCCGAAGCCCGACAGGGCGCGGCGGCCTCCCGCCGTGAGCCGCAGTATCAAAAGCGCTACGGCAATGGCGGCAATCACCCCGATGACGACCACCGCGTACCGGCTTATCCCCTGCCCGAACGACATCGCCGCCCGCGCGAACGGCGGCATATCCGCGCCCGCCACCGTGCGGAACACCTCGTTGAATATCGGCAGCACCTTGATGACGAGCACGAGGACTATGGCCACGAGGATGCACAGCATAATAGCCGGGTAGGTCACGGCGCTGCGGATACTTTTCGCGATATTTTCCTGACGCGCGTAATAGTTCGCGAGCGAGTCGAGCACACTGTCGAGCCTGCCTGCCGCCTCGCCTATCTCAATCATCTGCGTCATATAGTCCGGGAAAGCGCCCGTTTCGCGCAGGGCGTCCGCGAGCGGCTTTCCGACCGCAAGCGCGTCCTCCACCGTCCCGAGCAGCTTTTTTGCCGCATCCGTATCGGAGTCCTCGCGCAATATCATGATGCTTTCCTCAAGCGGGATACCCGTCTTGACGGTCAGCGACAACTGCTCCGAAAACGCGGACAGTTCTCCCGCCGGCAGCGCGCGCGTGTGTTTACTCATTGGCATTCCTCCGTTACGTTTACGTCCATCACATCCGCCTCAATAATAGTACACCGGGTTGTACGTGGTCCCGTCGCCGATTTTGTTCGGGTCGGAATCGTCGCCGCTCGCGACGAAGGTCGGGTCCATCAGGTTCCACCGCCCGTCTTTAAATTCAATAATATTTGCGATTTCGCCGCTCTCCTTCGCGTAGACGGCTATCCAGGAATGATACGCCTTGCCCGCGTAGCCGACTATCAGCTCGCAGGGGATGCCCTGGCTGCGCAGCATGGACGTCATCAGCGAAGCGTAATCGAAACAGATTCCCTTGCCCGTAGCGAGGGTCTCGTCCGGGTCCGGGATATAGCCGCTTTGCACCGTATCGGCCTTTTCGTGGTCGTAGGTCACATGGCTCGTGATGTAGAGGAACACAGACTCCGTCGCCTGATTGTCGGTCTTGACCCCGTTGATGATGTCAACGCATTTTTTGACAAGCTCCGACTGCTCCGTGTAGTCCGAATACTGGTTCGGCCGCAGGTAGGGGGCGAACTCGTCGTCGATGGTTACGTCTATGGCCTGCTTCACGGCCTGCGAATACTTGTTGCCGGAAACATTCAGAAACACGCCGATAGTATAGCTGCCGCTGCCCCGCGTGAGGGGGAACCCCATGAAGTCCGTATTCGGCAGTATATCGTAAGTGTAGGGGTCCTCATCCGCATACGCTATCTGAAGCTTTACTTTTTGATTGTCGCCTTCGTATTTTGCCGTAATATAGCCGTTGCCCGCGTCCGAGTAGTCCACGGTCGCGCCCTGGCCGCTGAAGGTCTGTTCGCCCTCTTTCCATACGAGCACTTTCGGCGTATTGTCACGGTCCGGCTCATCCTTCGGAGCATCCGCCGTCGCCACCGGCTTATCTTCTATTTTGCTTACTGTCTTGCTTACCGTCTCGCTCAATGAGCCGCAGCCCGCCATCCCCGCCGCGGACGCGAAAAGCAGCGCGGCAATGAAAGCTGCCGCAACGCACGATTTGCCCCGCGAAGCGTGTAAGAAAAAATATCTATTCCCCATACAAAAATTATACCACGTTTATTTACGCGATCCACGCGCCGCCGGAACTAAACGTGTAGGTCTTGCCGCCTATCTTCTGTGTCCCGGTCAGCATCTTGCCGGAAGCGCCGAAATAGTACCAGGTCTTGCCGGACTTTTGCCAGCCGGTCAGCATCTGGCCGCTGCCGCTCAGCAGGTACCATGAGCCGCCGTCCTTTACCCAGCCCGTTTTCATGACGCCCTCGAATTTTTTATTTTTGTCCAAGTAGTACCATTTGCCGCCTATCTGCTGCCAGCCCGTTTTCATGACGCCCTCGGTCTTTTTATTTTTGTCCAAGTAGTACCATTTGCCGCCTACCTGCTGCCAGCCCGTTTTCATGGCGCCCTCGGTCTTTTTATTCTTGTCTAAATAGTACCATTTGCCGTCTATCTGCTGCCAGCCCGTGGCCACCGCGCCGTCCACCACGTACTTCCACGTGCCGTCACTCTGTTTTTTCCAGTCTCCTGTCGCGCTATCGGGAACGGGCGTCGTGCCGCCGGACGTACTGCCGCCACCGCTGCCGCCGGAACCGGACGGAACGCTTTCGGACGTGCCGCCGCCGCTACCGGACGGAGCGCTTTCGGATGTGCCGCCGCTGCCGTCGCCTCCGGCGCCTCCGCCGCCACCGCCGCCGGCCGCGGCTTCAGCGACCGTGATGTCAAAGGTCGTTATCTTGCCTTGATACGTGACCGTTACCGGAATGACGCCCTCCGTGTTCAGGACAGTACCGTTCGCGAGGCTCGTGCCGAAATGCGGGGGTGTGGCGAACGTAACTTCAGCCGTCGCACCGCTACTATAATGCGCCGTGACGACCAATCCTTTCAGGTTCAGCTTCTCGCCGGCCTTATAGCTCGTTTTCGTCGGTGGGGATTTCAGCTCAATGCCTTGCAACGTAGGGATGGCCGGGTTCGCTGCCTTCCAGGCTTCCGCCCAAACATCATCTTCCGTTAGATAGTCGTTGATATAATGCCAGACGACAATGTCGCCGTTTCTAATAACCTGTTCGCCGAGTCCCACAGGAGCGTATACCCCGTTGACGAAGTACTTCCACCCGGAATAGTGGCTGCCGTTGTCGAACTCGCCGAGTGTGACAGTGCCTTTAGTGATAGATTTGACATAGTTGTTTTCAGCCCCGGACGCCGTCATTTCGGCATCCGCAACCGCCTTAACAAACGCGTCATAGACGTAGTATTGGTCCTTACCCGTCAGCATAACCTGCTGCGTGGGTATCCATTCACAGTACCCCGGCGCTTCGGTCAGCCCGTGCACCGTGTCGCCAATAAGGCGAAAGCTGACGGTAATGCTCTGCGAAGCGCCGACGGTCTCCGTCGCGAATGCGGCGGTACTGCTCATGGTGAGGGTAAAGATGATTGCCAGAATCAAGGTTGCCTTGCGTGTGCGGGACAATCTTCTCCCGCGCCCTTCCGCGGCGCTTCGCG
Source organism: Eubacteriales Family XIII. Incertae Sedis bacterium (assembly GCA_031281765.1). Taxonomy (GTDB): domain Bacteria; phylum Bacillota; class Clostridia; order Peptostreptococcales; family Anaerovoracaceae; genus JAITEX01. The sequence continues at coordinate 12,599 of JAITEX010000043.1, forward strand.
CCGCTCCCCCCCGGAGGGCCTTTTGTGTTTTTGTCAAATAAAAAAGTTTCATTC
>JAITEX010000103.1 GCA_031281765.1 Eubacteriales Family XIII. Incertae Sedis bacterium
TGATAATAATATCCGCGCCTCGCGATCCGGTCAACGCCATGATACGCTCCGTGACATTCTCACTTCGGTAATCAATTATGCCATCCGGTTCAAGCTGCGTAACAAACGGGATCTTTCCGGTGGAACAGGTGGTATAAACGGTCAGCCCGGCGCGTTTGGCGAGCTGGATCGCAATAAGCCCGACGCCGCCGCTGCCGCCGTGAACAAGAATCGTTTGCTTCCCGTGCAGGCTGACCTTTCGATGAATTGCCTGATACGCCGTCATGGCGTTGCACAGAAGCCCGGCGGCCGTCTGCTCGGATACCTCCGCCGGGATATGCGCGAGCGCGTAAGCGGGAAAACTGACGTATTCGGCAAAAGAGCCGTTCTTTTCTAAATCGCCGTGCCCGGCAACCCGGTCGCCTACCTTAAACGCGGTAACATTCGCGCCGACCCCGACAACGGCGCCGGCAACGTCCAATCCGAGCGTGTGCGGCATAGTCCACGCATCGTTTCCGTATTCGGCCAATTTGTAATCAACGGGATTCAGCCCGACAAAGGCCGTCCGGATAAGGACCTCATCATCTTCAATGCCCGGTTTCTCAATATCGCATAATTCTATGTTTTGAATCCCCGGTTGCTGATTTTGAATAACATATGCTTTCATGTATGCGCTCCTTTCAGAAACGAGATGCGCGGGCAGATTATTCTTTAATTATATTACATTATTTCCTGCACAAAGGGGGATTCAAGCGTCCGCATGATACAATTATTATATGAACGAAACGTATACGAATATCACCGAGCCGGAACTTCGGGCCCTCGCCGCGCGTATTGCAGAGGGGCTGACGCCCGGTAGCATACTGGCCCTGACGGGCGACCTCGGCGCGGGGAAGACGGTGTTCGCGAAGGCCGTGGCCGCTGCGCTCGGCGTGACGGAAACGGTCACAAGCCCCACGTTTACTCTTGTCAAGGAGTATGAGAGCGGCCGCCTGCCGTTCTACCACTTCGATGTCTACCGCATTGAAGCGCCGGATGAAACGGAGATGGCCGGCTTCGCGGAATATTTTTTCGGCGGCGGCGTGTCTGCTGTCGAATGGGCGAATAATATCGCGGGCTTTATCCCGGACAGCGCGATTCGCGTGGATATAGCCTACGGGGACGCCCCGGACACGCGGACCGTAATCGTGAGTGAGGGCCTATGCTGACGCTTGCTATAGAGACCACGGCGTCCGTCGCGTCCGTCGCCCTCGCGCGTAACGGCGTGACGGAGCGGCTGCGGCTGTCGCGGCGCGAGATGAACCATCTGAGCGAACTGACGCCGATGATACGGGATATGCTTGCGGACGCGGACGTTACCCTCGCGGAGATTGACGCCATAGCCGTATCGGCGGGCCCCGGCTCGTTTACGGGTATGCGTATCGGCGTTTCGACGGCGCGCGCCCTCGCGCAGGTTTCCGGCAAACCTCTTATTCCCGTTCCGACCCTTGAAACCTTTGTCTTTCAGGAGGCCGCCGCCGGTCGCATCGTCTGCCCTATAATGGACGCGCGGCTCGGCCAGGTCTATGCGGGCGCCTACCGGCTCGGCAGCCCGCGCATTTTGGAAACGCTCGTCCCCGGCGGCGCGTATATATACGAAGATTTTTTGTCTCTGACGAAAGACGCGGCGAAAGCGCGTGGCAAGGGCGCGGGCGAAATGCTGCTGATGCCGGATGAGGACTATCCGCGCGACGCTTCGCAGGCGGCCGCGTGGGCGCATGCATTCGGCGCGCCGCGGGACTACCGTTCCGTGGAGCCGCTCTATATCCGCAAGGCTGAAGCCCAGCGCCGTTTAGACGAGGGGCTTTTGCAGCCGAAAGGGTGACTAAAGCCGCAAGAAACGGTCGGTTAAATGAAAAAACTTCTTTACAACAATCAACAGGGAGTTATATAATTAAAACAGGGAAGCCCAACGGTTGCTCCCTAATGGAAAACAAGCCGCTTAACGTGAGTTAGGCGGTTTTTTTATAGTAATGATTAACACCACCATAATTATGCAAATACAAATCTGCAACTCGTCACCCTCCTTTCTCCATGACCTCCGATTTGGTACGCCATGAATAAGTGTCAACGGGCAAGAGCAACCGCCGGGGCTTATACCCTGCTTGTTATTTATATCATACAATTACAAAATAATCAATATTAAATCAAAAAAAGTAATGGAAATAATAAATGGAAATTAGTAAAGTCGCTTTTTCAACTGCCTCTAATACTCATGATACAATTATTATATGAATAAAATGGCGCGGGAAACAGATATATGAACTGGTATAAAATAAGGCGGGCAAAGCCGCAGGACAAGGCGGCCCTGCACCGCATTGAACGGGCCTGCTTCGCCCTTCCGTGGAGCGCGGACGAACTCATAAAGGACGCGACGGAGAATATCCTCGCCGTCTATTATGTCGCCGAAGCCGCAGGCAGCCCCGGCGCCGTATCAGCACGTTCCGGGGACACGCCCGGCAGCACAAGCCCCGGCGCCGTATCAGCACGTCCCGGAGACACGCCCGGCAGCACAAGCCCTGGCGCCGTATCAGCACGTCCTGACCCGCTGCTTGTCGGTTACGCGGGGTTGTGGGTCGTCCTCGATGAGGGGCATATTACGAATGTGGCGGTGGACCCGGATTACCGCCGGCAGGGCATAGCGGCCATGCTGCTGCTGAAGTTGCTCGAGGCCGCGCGGGAAAAGGGCGCGAAGCGGTTTACGCTCGAGGTGAAGCGCTCGAACGCGGCGGCTATCGCGCTCTACGAGCGGTTCGGCTTCCGCGCGGCCGGCAGCCGCAAGGGTTATTACGAAGAGGACGGCGAGGACGCCGTCATTATGTGGACGGATACGTGATGGACAAAAACAACAAACTGCTGACGCTCGGCATCGAATCAAGCTGCGACGAAACCGCCGCCGCCGTTACCGCGGGCGGGCGCGAGGTCCTGTCAAACATCGTTGCTTCACAGATAGACGTACACCGCGTGTTCGGCGGCGTGGTGCCGGAGATAGCCGCGCGCCATCATCTGACGGAAATCAACTTCGTCATCGATGAGGCGCTCGCCGCCGCCGGCGTCACCATGGACGAGATAGACCTCATCGGCGTCACGGAGGGGCCGGGGCTCGTCGGCTCCGTGCTCATCGGCCTTGCGACGGCGAACGCCCTCGCTTACGCGGCGCGGAAGCCGCTCGTCGGCGTCCACCATATCAAGGGCCATATCTTCGCGGCGTTTCTCGAACACCCGGACCTCGAGCCGCCTTTCCTCGCTCTCGTAATCAGCGGCGGGCACACCGACCTGATCGACGTAACCGCCGAGCCCGCCCCTGCCGCGTATCAGAACGCCGCAGCCCCCGCCCCGGGTCTCGTATCCCCGCAACAGGACGCCGCCCCGGGCGCCGTATCCCCCGCTCCCGCCGCGTATCAGGACGCCCCGCCCCTCACCTTCCGTCTGCTCGGCAGCACGCGCGACGACGCGGTCGGCGAAGCGTTCGACAAGGTGGCGCGCGTCCTCGGGCTCGGCTACCCGGGCGGGCCGAAGATAGACGCCCTCGCGAAAGAAGGCGACGGCAGCGCGGTCGCCTTCAAGCGTGTGCTGCTCGAAAAAGATTCGCTCGACTTCAGTTTCAGCGGCATCAAGACCGGCGTAATAAATTATCTGAATACGGAGAAGCAGGCCGGGCGTCCCGTCTCCGCTGCGAATGTCGCGGCTTCTTTCGAAACTTCCGTGACGGACGTCATCGTCACAAAGACCCTGCAGGCCCTGCGCGAAACAGGGCGCGACAAACTCGTGGCCGGCGGCGGCGTCGCCGCGAACAGCTACCTGCGCGCGCGTCTTGCCGAAGCCGCCGCAGCCGAAGGCGTCGGACTCTTCATTCCGTCCCTGAAATACTGCGGCGACAACGCCGCGATGATAGCCTGCGCCGCGTATTACGAATATATATCCGGAAAAACAAGCGAGCTTGGACTTGACGCAAAATCCCGCCTTGAATTATAATTTTCACGGAGTTATTATTTTTATTCCTAAAATAATTTGTTGAAGACACTGGAGGTTAACATGGCATTTGAAAAAATCAAGAATATTATAGCGGAGCAATTGCAGGTGGAGCCGGATGTGGTCACGCCGGAAACGAGCCTGATGAAAGACCTTGAAGCCGACTCGCTTGACGCGGTCGAAATCATCATGGGTATCGAAAACGAATTCGGTATCGAGATTCCGGACGAGGAAGCGGAGAAGTTCAAGACCATATCCGACATCGTCGCGTATGTGGAGGGAAATGCAAAATAATAAAGAAAAAATTTCACCGATGGTCATCAGGCGGCTCCCGAGGTATCGCCGCTATCTGGCGGACCTTGAGAACCGCGGTGTCGAGCGCGTATCCTCCGGCATGCTCAGCGAGATACTGGGCTATACGGCGTCTCAGATCCGGCAGGACCTGAACAATTTCGGCGGCTTCGGCCAGCAGGGCTACGGCTACAAGGTCTCGGACCTGAAAACCGAGATAGACGCCATCCTCGGGTTGGGCGAACAGTACCGCATGGCCATTGTCGGCATCGGCAACCTCGGTCACGCCGTATCGAACTACCTGTACCGCTATCTCGACGAGTTTGTCGTGGCGGCGCTTTTCGACGTGAACCCGGCCGTCATCGGGTCGGAGATCGCGGGCATTGAGATTCGGAACGCGAATGAGCTTGACGCCTACCTCGCCGAGAACGCCATCGACATCGGCGTTATTACCGCAAACAAGGAAGCGGCCCAGGGCATCGCGGATTCGTTCATCAAGGGCGGGGTGCGCGGCATATGGAACTTCGCTACGATAGATATAGATGTGCCGGACGAGATTTGCCTGCAGAACGAGCATTTGAGCGACGGGCTGCACGAACTCGTCTACTATATCCACAGCAAGTGAAATATGAGGGCAAAACAAAAACCGCTGCGGATGTCTCCGTAAGCGGTTTTATCATAATGCTTTGTGCCGCGTGATTACGCTTCTACCGGGGCGTCCACCGGACACGCGCTTGCGCAAGCGCCGCAGTCAATGCAGGTGTCCGCATTGATCGTATACGGTTCGCCTTCCGTGATGGCGTCCACCGGGCATTCCGCCTGGCACGCGCCGCACGCAATACAAGAATCATTGATTGTGTAAGCCATTTTTGCCTCCATTCTTGCTATCCCTCGATAGCCGACACTACCCTATCTTTGAGAAAACGATTACTCAATAAATCATCCGCTCAATCCTATCATAAATATGATACTATGATATAACAGTATCGTAATTATAACAAACTGAAACACGGAATGTAAAGATGCCGTCATAACGGCAAGAGAGTAATAGGGCAACGATATGAAAATATACAGCCTTGTCGGGAAAAGCGGCGCCGGCAAGAGCTTCCAGGCGATAACGCTTGCAAATGAAAACGGCATCGAAGCCATCATCGACGATGGCCTGTTTATCTATAAAGGACGCATAGCCGCCGGCATTTCCGCGAAACGCCGCGAAACGAAAACGCGGGCGATAAAAACGGCCCTTTTCCTTGACGACGATATATGCCGGGAGGTCCGGCGCGTCATAAAAAAAGAAAAACCTCAATCGATTCTCATTATCGGCACCTCGGACAAGATGGTGTTCCGCATCGCGGACCGGCTGAAACTGCCGCAGCCTGCGGTGCGCGTGGACATCAATGACATCACGACGGAGGCGGAACGCGAGCAGGCGTACAAAAAGAGGTACGAGCTTGGCGGGCATATTATACCGGCGCCGACGGTGCAGATAAAAAAGGATTTTTCGGGCTACTTCGTCCACCCGTTGAAATCCCTCCGGGACTTCAGCGAGGACGTCTGGAAGGGCATCGACCCCTTTACGGAACGCGACATTCGCCGGCCGTTCGCCGAGCGCACCGTCGTGCGGCCGACCTACAGCTACCTCGGCGCGTTTTCCGTCTCGGACCACGCGATAAAAGACATCGTGCGCATCACCGCGGCGGGGTTCCCGGAAGTGGCGTCCGTGGAGCACGCCTTTGTGCGCGTCAGGACGGAAGGCGTTATTATTGAAGCGGCGCTCATCATGAACTACGGTTTCGCGGCGCCCGAGGCCGCGCGGCGGCTGCAGGCAGGCATCGCGGAGCGCATAGATGAGATGACATCGATGAATATTCTCGCGATAGATATTGAGATTAAAGGGCTTCTGTGGTTAAATTAATATATGGGCGGTGAACTGATAAAACAGGAATTTCATAATGTAAGCGATTTCGGGCTCGACGACATCTTCGATTGCGGCCAATGTTTTCGTTGGAACAAGGAGACGGATGGCAGTTGGTCTGGCATCGTCGAGGGCGCGTTCGCGAATATCTCGTTTCGCCCGGTGCGCGGCGAGGATACGGGCACGGTCATTATCTGGAGCAACCTCTACGCCGCGGACCCGGAGCGCCGCGAAAAATACTGGTCGAATTATTTGGATTTGGACCGCGATTACAGCGCGATAAAGCGCATACTCGGCACGGAGGATGTCGTCATGCAAAAGGCGATCAAGGCGAGCCCCGGCATCCGCATTTTGAATCAGAACAAATGGGAAACTTTGATTTCCTTCATCATATCGCAGAATAATAATATCCCGCGCATCAAAAACTGCATCGAGTCGCTGTGCCGCGCCTACGGCCACCGTATCGGCAAGCTGAAGGGCTCGTCGATATTCTCGTTCCCTGCCATAGAGGATATTATCGCCCTCGAGGAGAACGACCTCGACGTCTGCCGGCTCGGTTACCGCGCGCGCTACATTACGGAAACCGCGAAGCAGGTTGCGCGCGACGGCGGCGCCTTCCTCGAAAACGCGGAGAACGTCCCGACCGCCGAAATCGCCGCCTACCTTGAAGGGCTGACCGGCGTCGGCGCAAAGGTCGCGAACTGCATCATGCTGTTTTCGATGAAAAAGACCGAGGTATTCCCGATAGACGTCTGGATGCGCCGCGTCATGAGCCGCTTCTACGGCATGGGCGAGGACAACATATCGGCCATCGCGGACTACGCCGAACGGAACTTCGGCAACTACGGCGGCATCGCCCAACAGTACCTCTTTAACTACATCAGAAAACTGAAGGACACGAACCCGGCCGTCTACGAACGCTTCGGGTTTGAGAAATAGGCGCGGCCCCTTATTCGTGCGCGCATATCAAGGATTCCACTTCTTCCAATGAAGGCATGGCGGGTATGCCGCCGCGCCGGGAAACGCAGATAGCGGCGGCCGCGTTGCCAAAACGGGCAAAATCAACGGCGTCGCTGAGTTCTGTTTGACGCGCTTTTCCCCTTTGCAAAAACTGATAGAGGAAACCGCCCCAGAAGGCGTCTCCGGCGCCGGTCGTATCAACCGCTGTCGCCGGGAACCCGGCTACGTGTTGGCAACGCCCATCCGTGCATACGAGAGCGCCGTCTTTCCCGAGGGTCACGGCCACCAGATGAATGCCCTCGCGACACAGCGCCCGGGCGGCGCTTTCGGGATCGTAGAGGCCGCTCAGCATAGCGGCTTCTTCGTCCGAAACTTTCAGAAGATCCGCCTGGGGCAGCGGTTCCCGTATGCCCCGGACGGCTTCGCTCACGCCGGGCCAAAGGCCGGCCCGGTAATTGGGATCGTAGGAGATAAGGGCGCCGGCAGCCTTTGCCCGCCTTATCGCCGCATAGGTGGCGGAACGGGCCGGCTCGTCGGTCAGGGACAGGGAGCCGAAATGGAATACGGCGCAGTTTTCCAAAAGGGCGGCGTCAAGTTCCGATTCGGTGAGGCGGGTGTCGGCGCCGGGTTTGCGCGCGAAGGAAAACTCGCGCTCGCCATCGGTCAACGCCACGAAAGCCAAAGTGGTAAATACGTCGTCGGCGAGAATCATGCCGCCGGTATGAATGCCGGCGTCCTGCAAAGCAGCCTTCAAAAAACGGCCATGCATATCGTTGCCGACTTTGCCGATAAAGGCTGTCCGGCCTCCCAATTGAGCCACCGCGCTCAACATATTAGCCGGGGCGCCGCCGGGGTTTTGCTCAAAGAGGCGTTGCCCGTTTTCACTTCGCCCGGCTTCCGTGAAATCCACAAGGGTTTCGCCGAGGGCTACGAGCCCGTAAGTTTTATCCTGCGCTGATGGTGATATGCCATTCGTTTTCATAGGTCTCCCCCTTCCGTAGGGCAATGAGGCTTGGTTGCTCGGTAATTTCTTCGATAAGTCCCTGCCTTGAAGGAAGAGAACTCCACGGCTCAAGACATATGAAAGGCGCGTCTATGCCGGGCGTATGCCAAACGCCTAAATAGGGAAAGCCGGAGTAGTCTAACCTGAGTTGAAAGGAGCCCTTATCGCTTTGTAAGGTTACAGCCCCGGAACCGGATTCCAACACAATGGCGTCCCGGTCAAAGAGACGGTGATTGAGCGGCAGGTAGCGGTCTTCTTTCAAAGGGAATTCTTCTGCACCCACGATGAGGCGCTCATCTGAAAACAGGATTCGCCGGGGTGAACAGGGTTCTGAAAATTCCAGGAAATAGTCCTCAAAAGCCAGGTTCGGCTCCATTGGCAACTTGAAGCTAGGATGGCCGCCAACGCCGAAATACATAGTGTCTTCCCCCGTATTCTCCACCTGGTAGCGAACATGGAGGCATCCAATGGACAGTTCGTAACAGACGCGGTAGACGAAAGGGAATGGATATTGCAACAGGGTTTCGCTATCCGAGCATAGTTGAAAGCAAAGAGCGTTTCCCTCATGCTTGATTGGCGTCATCAACCGGTCTTTCACGAATCCATGGATGTCAAGATGATAGGGTTTGCCTTTATAGGTGTATATGCCTTGATTGAGGCGTCCTATATAGGGAAAAAGGTTTGGCGCTCTGTCACGCCAAAAAGCTTTGTCCCCTTGCCAGAGAAGTTCCTGGCCGCCAAATCGGAGGCTGACTATTTCAGCGCCAAGCGCTGAAACCCGTAGCTGCAACGAATCCAGAGCAATCTTCAAAGTAGCCGTATTGTCCAAGGCGAATTCG
>JAITEX010000141.1 GCA_031281765.1 Eubacteriales Family XIII. Incertae Sedis bacterium
GGCCCGAGTATACACACGAGCTCGCCCCGCTCTATCACCGCGCTGACGCCGCTCAGGGCAAATTGCCGGTCAAAACGCTTGGTGATGTTTTTGATTTCGAGGAATGGCGCCATTATGCCTTACGCCTCCTTGGGCGCGGACTTCGCGTCATACTTTGTCATCCACTCGTTCAGTATGTTTTCGCGGTTTTGCGCCACCCACACGAGGTCGTTATCGATAAGCTGGTCCACGGGATTAACGGAGAACCCGTCATATTTGCCGCCCTGGCCCGTTGCGATAATCGGGTAATTCTCTTTATAGAGGTTCATCGCGTCGTCGGAGATGGCCCAGTCGAGGAAGGTCTTTGCGGCGGGGTTTATGCTGCTCTTTTTCATCAGCGCGTTCGCTTCAACGTCCCAGCCGGAGCCGTCCGTCGGGAAGATGATTTCCACGGGAGCGCCCTGCTGCTTCTGGCTGATGCCCGCATAACCGAAGCTGACGCCGACCACGCATTCGCCGGCGGCGGCCATCTTCGCCGGCTTCGAGCCGGAATGCACGTACTGCGCGACGTTCTCATGGAGCTTCGTGAGGTAGTCCCAACCGTCGTTCGTGTCCTTGCCGTAGAGCTGCAGGAGACCGGTCACGGTCAGGAGGCCCGTTCCCGAAGAATTCGGGTTTGACATAACGATGTGCCCCTTCAGTTTCGGGTTCAGCAGATCCTGATAGGTCTTGATGTCGGAAACCTTCAGGCCGAGCTTTTCCAGTTCCACCGTGTTCACGATAAAGGCGGTTTCCCACGCGTCAATGCCGACCCAGGTCGGATCCGCTTTGTCGGACTTAAATTCGGGGAGAATGCGGTCTACGCCCTCGGGGGTGTAGGGTTCGAGCATATTCTCGGTGTCGAGTACGAGCAGGGACGAGGCCGCCGTGCCCCAAATCACATCGGCAACGGGATTGTCCTTTTCGGCGAGCAGTTTGGCGGTAATGACGCCCGTCGATTCGCGTACGGGGTTGACCTGAATATCCGGATAGGTTTCATTGAATTTCGCGAGATAGGCGGTGACCTGTTCGTCCTCAAGCGCCGTATAGACGGTGATGGTCCCGCTCGCAGCCTTTTCCGGGGCCTGTTGTTCCGCAGGCGGCGCGCTCACGGGCGTATCCGCCGGCTCCTCGCTATCGTCGGCCTTTGCCGCGCAAGCCGCTCCTATTATGCCGGTCATTATGAGCGTACCGGCCAGCAAAAGCGCAGTGATTCTTTTGTTCATTTCAGTTTTCCTCCTTCATATCTTTCGGTTATTATTAAAAACATCATATGCCGCGTTCGTAAAATCCGTATTTCGGCTCAGGTAAAGTGTGTGTCAAAGTTCGCGCGGGAAAATCGTAGTATAATGTATTTTGATAGATAAGGAGAGACGTGAAATGATAGTGATATTGAAACAGAACCCGCAGCAGGCGCAGGTGGACAGGCTCGTCGCGTGGCTGAACGAGCAGGGCTACGGGACGAATGTGTCCGTCGGCAAGCAGGAGACGATCATCGGGCTTATCGGCGATATGTCGAATGTGGATATGGATTTAATACGCTCGCTCGAGGTGGTGGATGATGTCAAGCGCATATCGGAGCCGTACAAGAACGCAAACCGCAAGTTCCATACGGACGACAGCGTAATAGACGCGGGTGGTGTGAAGATAGGCGGCGGGCATTTTCAGGTAATAGCCGGCCCCTGCTCCGTGGAATCGCGCGAACAGGTGAAAGAAATCGCGAAATGCGTGAAAGCTGCAGGGGCTACGCTTCTGCGCGGCGGCGCGTTCACACCTCGTACGTCGCCCTATTCGTTCCAGGGGCTGCGCGAGGAAGGCATCAATATCCTGCTTGAGGCGAAAGCCGAAACGGGGCTGCCCATCGTAACGGAAATCATGGACGCTTCGCATCTGCCCTTGTTTGCGGACGTAGATGTGATACAGGTCGGCGCGCGGAATATGCAGAATTTCGAACTTTTGCGCGCGCTCGGCGAGGCGGGCAAGCCGATATTACTCAAGCGCGGGCTTGCGAATACCTTGCAGGAACTCCTGATGAGCGCCGAATATATCATGGCTTCCGGCAACCCGAACGTGATACTCTGCGAACGCGGTATCCGCACCTTTGAAACGGCGACGCGCAATACGCTCGACCTTTCGGCCGTTCCCGTGCTGCACCGCCTTTCGCATCTACCCGTCATCGTGGACCCGAGCCACGCGACGGGCGAAAGCTGGCTCGTGAAGCCCACCTCGGTGGCTTCGGCGGCCATCGGCGCGGACGGCATCATGTTAGAGGTGCATAATGACCCGCCGCACGCGCTCTGCGACGGCGCCCAGGCGCTCACCTGCGAAGCGTTTTTTGATGTGATGGGCGCCGTGACGGCGGTGAGAAGCGCCGTGTTTTCCGCAGAGGAATAATGTGATGAAGATAGGGATAATCGGCCTCGGCCTTATCGGCGGCTCGCTCGCGAAAGCCATCAAACTGCATACGAAGCACACGGTCCTCGGCTTTGATATTTCCGAAGACGAGCTGCGCCGCGCCGAACTGACGGAAGCGATAGACGGCCGGCTTGACGATGCGAACCTGCCTCAGTGCGAACTCGTCCTCGTGGCCCTCTACCCGCACGATACGGTCCGCTTCATCACGGAGAACGCGGACAGGTTCGGCGAGGGCGCCTTAGTCATAGACTGCGGAGGCGTGAAACGGTTTGTGGAAGACGAGCTCCGGGATGTGACGGCCGGCCGCCCCTGGCATTTTATCGGCGGACATCCGATGGCCGGCCGCGAATACTCCGGCTTCCGTCACGCGCGCGACGACCTGTTCGAAAACGCGTCGATGCTGCTTGTGCCCGATGGAACCGTGCCGATTGAAGCGCGCAGCTTCGCGAAAGAGTTCTTTCTCGCCATCGGCTTCGCGCGCGTGGTCTTTACGACGCCCGAAACGCACGACGAGATGATAGCCTACACCTCCCAGCTCGCGCATATCATATCCAACGCCTATATCCGCAGTGATTTTGCGATGAAACACCGCGGGTTTTCCTCAAACAGCTTTCAGGATATGACGCGCGTGGCGCGCATCAACGCGCGGATGTGGACGGAATTGTTCCTGCTGAACAAGGAACCGCTCACGGAGGAGCTCGACGGGCTTATCGCGCGGCTCGCGGACATACGGGACGCGATAGTGAAAAACGACGAAGCGCGCCTTGAAGGGCTGCTGAAAGAAGGAAACGAACGCAAGGAGCTACTTGACAATTGAGAGTAAGAAAACCCGAAGTTATCGACGAATCAAACGAAGTCTACACGCGCATCGCAGCTGTGTCCGACGCGCTCGCCCACCCTTTGCGCATCGAAATCTACCGCATGGTCCTCGAATGCAACCGCAACCGTATTCCCGTGCGCAACAAGGACATCGTCAAGCGGTTTCCGCATTCCCAGGCGACCATCTCGCAGCATATGCAAAAGCTCGCCTATGCGGGCCTCGTCACGGCAAAAAAAGAAGGGACTTCATCTTATTATTACGCGAACATCGGCGTCATCGAAAAGTACGCCCGCGAACTGCGGCAAATTACGTAGAACACGAGGGGGCGTGTTTATTGTGTCGCTTTACCCACCTATGTATTTTGAACAAAACTCCTGCACAGTCATTATTTTAGGTGAGTTAATACCACATTCAACAAAATCTTTATCTCCGGTAATAAATATATCAACTCCCGACTTGACTGCCGAAAAAAGAATTGGATAGTCTTTGTCATCCCGTATACTTAATCCCTCAATTTGTTTGATGGGCGGCGTCTTATACTCCCTATATGATAGCCCCTTTAAATAGTTCTTAGCCTCCTGGACTTTATTGAATTTCGGATACGATGCGACCTCAATCAATTCGTTTGCAATCAAATCGGAAAGAACTAATTCATGTTCAGATGAAATGACTTCTATCATTTCATTCATTCTATCATTGGGGAAAAAAGCGGCTGAAATTAGGATATTTGTGTCAAGCATTATTACCATAATTACCGGATTTCCTTCTTGTTTTGACGATGTTCCTTGATAAATGCTACGACATCTTGTTCGTTTTCCAATCCAAGTTCTTCCGCGACGCCCTTAAACGCCTCCTGTGCCTCTTTTAAGGCAAGAAGGGCGGAATTAGCCATTACAACGCGGCCTCGTTCTTTTAATAACACGACTTTATCGCCACCTTTGATACCTAAATATTTACGAATATCCGCTGGGATAGTTATTTGTCCTTGATTAGTGACTTTTGCAAGTTCCATTGCTCACCTCCATGCTTAATGAATGAATTATTTTCTGTATATTCATTATATACATTAATTTCGATTTGCGCAAAATAAAAATGGACATAGTGGAGATGTTTGCGGCAAGAGAGCCGGGTGGGGCGCCCGGCTCTCTTGCGGTATTATGAAAGTGCTGTATGCGGTATGTCGTTCACGAACGGCTTTTGCCGTCTCCTGTTTATGAGAGGTATTTGCCGTCCCCCGCGCCTTTCGGGCTTCGGAGGCTGAACGCGCCCGCGAGAGCGCTCGCTATGAGCAGGGCCGCGCTTAGGCCGAGCCACTTATCGGCCAAAACCGAATTGCTCGCCGACATATCCTCTATGACGAGGAAGGCTGTGATGCTTACGGCGGCGCAGGCGATGCTGGCGATAAGCCAACTCAGGCCCGTATGGCCCTTGCCCGCCTCTCCGCCGGCCAACCGGCGCGCCTTACGGCGCCACGCGAGCAGGAAGGCTAAGATAAGGAGCAGGCCCATCAGGGCGAAGATGCCGTTCAGCAGCGGCCATGTGTCGCCCCACGCGCTTCCGTCCGCGCCCTTCGGCGCAAACAGCGGCAGGCCGCCTATGAGGGGTATGCCCTGTTCGCGGGCAGCCGCCTTGATGTCTGTGACGGCGAGCGGGGTCTGCGAACTCGGAATCGTACTCGGCGGCGTCACGACGGTTTCGTCCTCGGCCGCGTACTGCGCCTTGATGACCGCGTCGGCATGGACGTCCGTCCACGCGTCGGCTCCCCGGTCCCAACCGGTAAAGGCATAGCCTGCCCGCGCCGGGTCGGCCGGAAGCGTTGCGCTCTCGCCTTCCCGTACGCTTTCTGTCCGGAGCACCGCCCCATCCTCATCGATAAAGGTAATCGTGTAATAGTTCTCTTCTTCCGTCGGTTGCGCAGCGCTTCCGGGCGTAGTGCCGCCGGATGCAGCGCCGCCCGAGGTGTTCCCGGAGGCATTGCCGCCGGAAGTTCCCTGCCCCGGCTGGACGGGGTTTTCCGTCCACGTTGCCGCTACCGTCAGGTCCTCCGTTACCGAGCCAAATGACTGATCCCAGCCGCCGAACGTATAGCCGCTATGAGCCGGGGCCTGCGGCGCTGAAGCCGCGGCGCCGTATTCGACGGTCTGCGTTTTCAGTGTCTGGCCGTAGCCGTCCGTAAAGATGACCGTATACGTGTTTATCCCGTAATACAGTTTCA
>JAITEX010000177.1 GCA_031281765.1 Eubacteriales Family XIII. Incertae Sedis bacterium
GGCGGCGATATATCGCGGAAACGCAAGCTGCTCGAAAAGCAGAAAGAGGGCAAGAAGCGCATGCGGCAGTTCGGCTCCGTCGAAGTCCCGCAGGAAGCGTTCACGGCGGTGCTGAAATACGATGAGAATAAATAGGATGACAATGAAAAGTGCGGGAGAAGATGGATGTGCTGAGGAAAGATGACGATAATCCCAATAGGCTGAACGACGAGAGCCTCGGCATCTATCTGCATATACCGTTCTGTGTGCGGAAGTGCCGCTACTGCGATTTTCTTTCGTTTGCCGGCGCGGATGCGGACGTTATAGCTTCCTACGCCCATAAGCTGATCGGCGAGATTTCGGGGCGCAGCGTGGAATTCGGCCCGGACCGCACCGTGGATACGGTTTATTTCGGCGGCGGGACGCCGTCACTGCTCTCGCCGAAGCTTGTCGGTGAAGTGCTCGATGTGGTCTACGCGCGCTATCGCGTGGCGGACGACGCGGAAATCACGCTGGAGGCAAATCCGGGGACCGTCAGCGAAGATACGCTGCGCGGCTATATCGGGGCGGGCGTGAACCGGCTGAGTATCGGCGCCCAGAGTTTTGACGCGAAAAAATTGCGGTATCTCGGGCGCATACACAGCGCTGCGGACACGAGGGACGCGTTTGCGTACGCCCGGGCCGCGGGCTTCGGCAATATCGGCATGGACCTCATCTTCGGCGTTCCGGGCGAAACAATAGCGGGGTGGCTTGACGATATGGATGAGGCGCTGCAGCTTGCGCCCGAGCATCTGTCCTTCTACTCGCTGACGCCCGAAAAGGGGACGCCCGTCTTTCAGGATATTGTGGGCGGCCGCGTCACCGAGGTTTCGGAGATAGACGACCGCCTCATGTACCACAGCGCCATCGAACGGCTCGCGGAAGCCGGTTACCGGCATTACGAAATATCGAACGCGGCAAAGCCCGGCTATGAATCGCGGCACAACCTGAAATACTGGTCGCTCGACGATTATGTCGGTTTCGGCCTCGGCGCGCATTCCTATTGCGACGGATTCCGGTTCGCGAATACGGAACGCATGATGGAATATATGAGCGCGGTAACGCCGCTGTCCATGATGGCGTGGGAGCACGCGAACACGGCGTCGGACGATATGGCGGAGTTCATCTTCCTCGGCCTGCGCCGGACGGACGGCATCGATCTCGCGCGGTTCAGCGCGGTGTTCGGCATGAATTTCTGGGATCTGTACAAGGAGGAAACGGACGGGCTGATTGAACGCGGCCTGCTCGAACAGGCGGGCGATACGCTGCGGCTGACGCGGCTCGGCCTCGATTTGTCAAACCGCGTTTTTCAGGAGTATGTGTAGCGCAGCGCTAATTAATGTGGCGGACGGTTCGAAAGAGGTAACACTATGAGCAATTATATTATGGCATTGGACCAGGGGACGACGAGTTCGCGCTGTATACTGTTCGGCCGCGACGGCAGGGAGGTCTGCTCGGCGCAGCGCGAGATAGCGCAAATCTACCCGCACCAGGGCTGGGTGGAGCAGGACCCGAACGAAATATGGTTTTCGCAGGTGAATGTCGCCCAGGAGTGTATGCTGAAGTCCGGTTCGTCGTGGCGCGAGATTGCGGGCATCGGCATCACAAACCAGCGCGAGACGACCATCGTATGGGACCGGGAGACGGGCGAACCCGTCTACAACGCGATAGTCTGGCAGTGCCGCCGCACGGCTGAGCGCTGCGCACATCTGACGGATAGCGGGCTGACGGAGATGATCAGGGAAAAGACCGGCCTGCTTATCGACGCGTATTTCTCCGCAACGAAGATAGAATGGATACTCGACAACGCAAAGGGCGCCCGCCGGCTGGCGGAAGAGGGGCGCCTTCTGTTCGGTACGGTGGAGACGTGGCTTATCTGGAAACTGACGGGCGGGCGCGTCCATATCACGGACTATTCGAACGCCTCTCGCACTATGCTTTTCAATATCCATACGCTGAAATGGGACGCGGAGCTGCTCGATTTGTTCGGCATTCCCGAAACGATGCTGCCCGAAGTCCGGCCGTCCTGCGAGGTCTACGGCCATGCGGAATCGGATGTGTTCGGCGGGCGGATACCGATAAGCGGCGCGGCCGGGGATCAGCAGGCGTCGCTCTTCGGCCAGGCGTGTTTCAGCCCCGGCGACGCAAAGAATACCTACGGCACGGGCTGCTTCCTGCTGATGAATACGGGGGAGACGCCCGTGTTCAGCGAGAACGGCCTGCTGACGACGATAGCCTGGGGCGCGTTCGGCAAAATCACCTACGCGCTTGAAGGCTCCGTCTTTGTCGCCGGCGCGGCCGTGCAATGGCTGCGCGACGAAATGCGGCTTATCGAGGAAGCGCCGGATTCCGAGTGGATGGCCGCGAAGGTGGCGGATACGAACGGGGTCTATCTCGTCCCGGCTTTCGTCGGCCTTGGCGCGCCGTATTGGGACCCCTACGCGCGTGGCGCTTTGGTCGGCATCACGCGCGGCGCGAACAAATACCATATTATACGGGCGGCCTTGGAGGCCATCGCCTATCAGTCGCACGACCTCCTGACGGCCATGCAGGCGGACAGCGGACGCGAAATGCAGTCGCTAAAGGTGGACGGCGGCGCGTCCTCAAATAATTTCCTCATGCAGTTCCAGGCGGACATACTCGGCAGGCCCGTGCGCCGGCCGGCCTGCGTGGAGAGCACGGCCCTCGGCGCGGCCTACCTCGCGGGGCTTTCGTCAGGCTTCTGGCAGAGCACGGAGGAAATCGAGGCGAACTGGAGCCTCGACCGCGCCTTCGTACCCGAGATGGAGCACGCGCGCCGCGAGGAACTGCTCGCCGGCTGGGCGCGCGCCGTGGACGCTACGATAGGGAAACACTAGTAAATTCCTCTTGAACTCGTTTCCACAAAGTGATACCATAAAAACATAGGAGGATCGGGCAGTGTGTCTACACAGTCAAAGGAGTATCCTATAACAACATAAAGGCATCCGTTCTGCGGGTGTCTTTGTTACTTATTGAATAAAATATTACGCTGTTACGCTCTGTTTTGCCCCCTCGAAAATATTTTTTTCGCGTTTTATGTTTGAAACGCGAATTTTTGGGTATATATATTAGTAGACGGCCGCGCGAACGGCGCAACGCTGAGAACCGGAGTGGGCGGACAAAACAGGTCCGGGTCCGAAGCAGTAAAATCGGCGGGAGCTGCGGCTAAAAAGTATTACTTGTATTTATTGAGAAAGGGGTATCAAAAAAATGTTAAAGACAAAGAAAGAAAGAGGCGTGAAACGGGGC
>JAITEX010000178.1 GCA_031281765.1 Eubacteriales Family XIII. Incertae Sedis bacterium
GCCCCGTTTCACGCCTCTTTCTTTCTTTGTCTTTAACATTTTTTTGATACCCCTTTCTCAATAAATACAAGTAATACTTTTTAGCCGCAGCTCCCGCCGATTTTACTGCTTCGGACCCGAACCTGTTTTGTCCGCCCACTCCGGTTCTCAGCATTGCGCCGTTCGCGCGGCCGTCTATTAATATATATACCCAAAAATTCGCGTTTCAAACATAAAACGCGAAAAAAAATATAGTTGGGTGTTGGAGGCTATCGTCAGATTGCGAGTTGAAGCGGTTCTTATTTCAGCTTACTTCAGTTCCACCGTATACGCATTGCCGGTCATCAGGGCGACTTTCGTGCCGAGTTCGTCGGCCACTTCGATGTGGTAGACGGAGATGCGGTTGCCGCCGCTGACCTTTTCGGCCCGTGCGATAAGGCGCGTGCCTTTCGGGGGCTTCAGATACGAAATGCTCGCCGACTGGCTGACCGTGATTTTCTTTTCGCCGCGCGAGAGGTGGCCCACATTGCTCGCGACCGCAAAAGCGGAATCCGCCAGCGTATAGGTCGCCCCGCCCTGCACCACGCCGCCCGCGTTGTAGTGCAGGTCCGCGATCTCAAAGCTCAGGACCGCGGCGTCCTCGCCGATTTTGTCAATCGTGATGCCCGTCATCGTCAGATACCGGTCGTCACGGAAAAAGGCCCTCACCTTATCTATGTCGTAATCTATCTTTTCCATACAATTATTGCTCCCTCGCCGCTTTCATAATCTGACGGCGAACCCGGAGGTTCGCCGTCAGATGGTTTTTATATTTTACGGTTTCGCTCACTTACTTCAGTATCAGTTCCACATATTCGTCATTCCCGATGCCGGCCGCGTTGCCCTCGTCCGTATCGACATGGAATTCGCGTTCATGTTTCGGGCCGGAACGTATCACGACGTCCTGGAAGATAAGCGGACGCGTGCCGAATGTCTTGACATCCACGAGCTGCTGGTCCACTACGCCGGCTTCCTTCGCCTGATCCGGCGAAAGGTGAACGTGGCGGAGCGCGATAATGGCTCCATGGTCAAGCTCGACTTCGCCCGCCGGGCCAGCGAGCTTAACGCCCGGCGTCCCTTCGAGTTTGCCTGATTCGCGTATCGGCGCCGCGAGCCCGATGGAGCGGGCGTCCGTTGCCGAGAGTTCGACCTGCGTTTCGGGACGCGCCGGACCGAGTACCCGGATGCCCTTTAAGGCGCCTTTCGGGCCGATAATGTCGACTTTCTCGTCGGATGCGAATTGGCCGGGCTGCTTTAAATCTTTGATCGGCGTCAACTGATGGCCAGCGCCGAACAATATCCCTATATGGTCCTCGCTGAGATGTACGTGCTTGTTTGAAATCCCCGTTACTACTTTGTATCCCATGTTTTCCTCCCTACGACTCTATCCAGATTCTATTCTATCACATCGACCGAGGTGATGTACGGCAGCTGCCGGTATTTCTGATTCACGTCAAGCCCGTACCCGACGATAAACACCGGTCCGACCGTAAAGCCGACATAGTCAGCCTCGATTTCCGTCCTGCGGCCCGACGGCTTGTCGAGCAGCGCGCATATCCTCAGCGATTCCGGGTTCATGGCGAGCAGATACTCCTTCAAATAGTTCAGCGTCACGCCGCTGTCCACAATATCCTCCACGATAATCACGTGCTTGCCTTCAATGCTGTAACTGAGGTCCTTCTCGATTCTCACGATGCCGCTGCTTTTCGTCGCCGCCCCGTAGCTGCTCACGTCCATAAAGTCGATTTCCGCGTCAACATCGATGCTTTTCAGCAGTTGGGCCATCCACATGACCGCTCCCCTGAGTATGCCGATAAAAACGACCGTTTCGCCCGCATAATCCTCATTAATGCGCTTCGCTATCTCCGCCGCGCGGTTTTCGATCTGCTCCTGTGTATAAATCGTGTCGCTGAGTGCGTATTCCGCCATCAATCGCTCCCTTCATCCTTGTCTTCATCAATAATATTTTTGCCCCGCAGCGAACTTTTAATATCGACGGTCTTCTCCCCGAGCCAGTATTTGTCAAGATACTCTTTCAAATTCCAGATAATATAGATCCAGAGCAACAAATCGTCCATCCACGCGACCGGGAACAGCACCGCCGGTATCAGGTCGAACGGCAGGAACAGATAGAAAATGCCGAATAGCACAAGCAATTTCTTGCGTTTCGGCACCGCCTTGTCGACCATCAGATACCTGACGGCGCCTAAGCGTTTTTTCAGTATATTCCACGTAAAAAAGTTCATAGCAGCTTCTCTATCTCCGTCGCGAGCGTATCAACTCCCGTCTTTTTCAGCGTCGATACCGGTATAATACTATCGCCCTCGCCTGCGCCGAGCGTCCGGCGTATCGCGGCGATATTCTTTTGCGTCTCGTTGCGCGACACCTTGTCCGCCTTGGTCGCGACGATAAGGCCCGCGTAACCGTAATGCTTCAGCCATTCATACATCTGCACGTCCTGCGTGGAGGGGGCGTGGCGAATGTCCACGAGCAACACGACCTTTTTCAGCGTATGCCGTGATTTCAGGTACTTCTCTATCATGCCGCCCCAATCCGCGGAAATGGATTTCGATACCTTCGCATAGCCATAGCCCGGCAAATCCACAATGCGGAACGCGTCGTCGTTGATCGAGTAGAAGTTTATCGTTCTCGTCTTGCCCGGCGTGCCGCTGACACGGGCGAGCTTCTTCCTGCCGGTCAGCAGGTTCAAAAGCGAACTCTTGCCGACGTTCGAGCGGCCGGCGAACGCTATCTCGGGCGGCGCTTCCGGCGGATACTGCGCCTCTTTTACCGCTATCGCAAGCAAATCCGAACGAACTATTTTCATTTTCCGGCTTTCGGCTTTCCCGTCGCCGTTTTTCCCGTCTGCGCAGCCGGTACGCGTTTCCGCGGAGCGGGCCGTTTCGGGGACTTTGTGAGCACGTGCTCTATCGCGTCCTTCGCATGCCCTATAAGCACAAATTCCATCTTGCGGCGCACGTTTTCGGGTATCTCGTCAATATCGCGCTCGTTCTCCTTCGGTAGCAGCACCTTGCGGATACCGGCCCGGTGCGCGGCGAGCACCTTTTCGCGTATGCCGCCGACCGGCAGCACATTCCCGCGTAGCGTGATCTCTCCCGTCATCGCAATATCCTGGCGCGCGGGTATCCCCGTCAACGTCGAAATCATCGCGATGCACATCGTGACGCCGGCCGAGGGCCCGTCCTTCGGCGTTGCGCCCTCGGGTATATGGATATGTATATCGTAATTCTTATAGAAATCCTTCTTGATGTTCAGTTCATCCGCGATAGAGCGGATATAGCTGATGCCGGCCCGCGCGGATTCCTTCATCACATCGCCGAGCTGGCCCGTCAGGGAAAGCTGCCCGTTGCCGGGGATCATGGCCGTTTCGATTGAAAGCGTCGTGCCGCCAACAGCCGTCCACGCAAGCCCTGTGGTGACGCCGACCATCTTTTCGTTTTCTATCACATCATAGCGGAATATCTTCTTCCCGAGGAATTTTTCGAGATTGCCGCTTGTGACGCCGACCTTTTCGGCTTTGTCCTCGACGACCTTGCGCGCCGCCTTGCGCGCTATGCCAGCGATATTTCGCTCGAGATTCCTTACCCCGGATTCCCGCGTATAGAAATTGATGATGTCGTGAATCGTATGTTCCGACAAGGAGAGCTGCTTTTCCGCCAGCCCATGCTCCCGTACCTGCTTCGGAATCAGGTACCGCTCGGCTATTTTCACCTTTTCTTCTTCCGTATAGCCCGGGACCTCGATCGCTTCCATGCGGTCCAAAAGCGGCCGCGGAATCGTGTCCGTCGTGTTTGCCGTCGTAATAAACAGCACCTTCGACAGGTCAAACGGAAATTCAAGGTAGTGATCCGTAAACTCCTTGTTCTGTTCCGGGTCGAGAACCTCCAGCAGCGCCGACGCGGGATCGCCGCGAAAATCGTTGCCGACCTTGTCTATCTCATCAAAGAGAAAGACGGGGTTCATCACGCCCGATTCCTTCATGCCGTTGATAACGCGCCCGGGGATAGCGCCGATATAGGTACGCCGGTGCCCCCTGATTTCAGCTTCGTCGCGGACGCCGCCGAGGGACATACGCACAAACTCGCGCCCGATTGCCCGCGCGATGGACTTCGCGACCGATGTTTTTCCGACGCCCGGAGGCCCGACAAGGCAGATGATGGGCGCTTTCATCGCCGGCGCAAGCTCCATGACGGCTAAGTATTCGATAATGCGCTCCTTGACCTTTTCAAGCCCGTAATGGTCCTCGTTCAGCACCGCTTCGGCTTCCTTCAAATCATAGGACTGCTCCGAGTAATTATTCCAGGGAAGCTGAAATACCCATTCGATATACGTGCGTATGACGCCGCCCTCGGCCGAGGACGACTGTATTTTCGAAAGCCGGTGTATCTCCTTTTCGATTTTTTCGTGTATCTTCTCTGGGAGATGAAGCTCCGCAAGCTTATCGAGCCAATCCTTGATTTCATCCTCAACGAGTTCATCCTCGCCGAGTTCCTCGCGGATGGCGTGCAGCTGCTCGCGCAGATAGTATTCCCGCTGCGACTTGCTGATTTTCTTCCTGACCTTCTTGTTGATATCCTGTTCTATCTTCAGAATATCCATTTCCTTCGTCAGTATATCGTTCAGCATTTCGAGGCGTATCCCGGGATCGAGCGCCTCGAGCAGTTTCTGTTTGGATTCCGTCTTTATATCTATATTGGCCGCGATGATGTCGGCAAGCTTCGACGGCTGCTCTATCGTCATCAGCGGCGGCAGCGCGTCAGGCGGCAGCTTCTGGCTGAGATTGATATAGGCTTCGAAGCGTTCGAGCGCCGTGCGCATCAGCGCCTCTATCCGGTTCGGGACGGACTCATATTCGACTTCGGCTATTTCATTGACACGGACTTTAAAAAACGGGACTTCATGTACCATCCCGGCTATCTCGCCGCGGCCGATGCCCTCGACAAGCACACGGATAGAATCGCCCGGGGGGATCTTCAGCATCTGCTTGACCTTCGCAATGGTGCCGATGGAATAAAAATCGCCCGCTGTCGGAAGGTCCGTATCCGCATCCTTTTGCGACGCGAGAAAGACCATCTGGTCCCTCACCATCGCCTTTTCGAGCGCGCTGATGGACCGCTCGCGCCCGATGTCAAAATGTAGGACCATATCCGGGAATACCGTCATACCGCGCAGCGGTATCATCGGTAACGTACGTCCCGCTTCGGCCTCATCCCCTGCCTCATCGATTTCGTCTCCGGCGATAAGCTCCTCTATAAGCGCCTTTATTTCCTCTCGTGCGCCCCTTAATTCCTCAGAACCTTCTTTTGCCTTTTTCCTAGCCAATTACTCTCCTCTGTTCCTCACAGGTGCAAGCCTATGAAACGCTTTGCTTCACATTCCGCGTTATTTTCGGCTCCGCAAGTACGAGCGTCGGACCCGTTTCACCGTTAATAGCGCCCTCCGTCACAATGACCTTGACAATATCGTCGCGGGACGGTATCTCATACATGATGTCCGTCATGACATGCTCGATAATGCTGCGCAGCCCGCGCGCGCCCGTCTTGCGCGATATGGCCTTCTGCGCGAGCCGGAGTATCGCCCGGTCTTCTATTTCAAGCTCCACGCCGTCTAAGCTGAAGAGCTTCTTGTATTGTTTCAAAATTGAGTTCTTCGGTTCCGTGATGATTTGCACGAGCGCGTGCTCGTCAAGCTCATGCAGGGTACAGATCACGGGCAGCCGCCCGATAAACTCGGGTATAAGGCCGTATTTCAGCAGGTCCTCGGACTGCACCTTTGTCAGTATCTCGGACAGGTCCTTCGGGACTTCCTTTTCGTCCGTATTGAAACCTATCGTCTTTTCGCCGAGGCGCCGCTGTATTATCTTGTCGAGCCCGTCAAAAGCACCGCCGCAGATAAAGAGGACGTTCGTCGTGTCGAAGGGGATAAAATCCTGATGCGGATGCTTGCGCCCGCCCTGCGGCGGCACATTCGCAATCGTCCCTTCGATGATTTTCAGCAGCGCCTGCTGTACGCCCTCGCCGCTCACATCGCGCGTAATGGAGACATTGTCGCCCTTCTTTGATATTTTGTCTATCTCGTCGACGTAGATAATGCCTTTCTGCGCTTTCTCTATATCGCCGTCCGCCGCCTGTATGAGCTTCAGCAGGATATTCTCAACATCCTCACCGACATAGCCGGCCTCCGTCAGCGCCGTCGCGTCCGCTATGGCGAACGGGACGTTGAATATCTTCGCGAGCGTCTGCGCGAGCAGGGTCTTGCCGGAACCCGTGGGGCCGATCATCACGATATTGCTCTTCTGTATCTCGACGCCGTCATCCGTTTTGTCCGAATACAGCACGCGTTTATAGTGGTTGTAGACCGCGACCGCGAGCATCTTCTTCGCTTCATCCTGACCGATGACATGGTCGGAAAGCGACGCATAGATCTCCCTCGGTTTCGGCACGAAGAATCCGCCCATGGGCGCGGCGCCCGTCTCCCTGTACAGATTTTCAAATTCCTCGCGGATTATCTCGCGGCACAGTTCCACGCACTCGTCGCAGATATACACATCGGGCCCCGCTATCAGGCGTTTCACCTGGTCCTGAGACTTCCCGCAGAACGAACATTTCAATTGTTTATTATCGTCGTAATTACTCATGTAGCCACCTTTGCTGTCACTATTGCTGAAGTTTTACCGCGAGGACACGACCTTGTCTATCAGGCCGTATTCCGCGGCCTCCACAGCCGTCATAAAGTTGTCCCTATCCGTATCCGCGTCGATGCGCTCAAACGGCTGCCCCGTATTCATCGCGAGGATGCGGTTCAGCTTTTCGCGCGTCGCGATGATATGGTCGGCGTGGATTTTGATGTCCTCGGCCTGACCCTGCACGCCTCCGAGCGGCTGATGGATAAGGATTTCCGCGTTCGGCAGCGCGAACCGCTTGCCCTTCGCCCCCGCCGTCAGCAGGAACGAACCCATGCTCGCGGCCATGCCGACGCACATCGTCGAAACATCGGGTTTGATATACTGCATCGTATCGTAAATCGCCATTCCGGCGGAAACCGACCCGCCGGGGCTGTTGATATACATATTGATGTCTTTTTCGCTGTCCTCCGCTTCGAGGAAGAGCAGCTGCGCGACGATAAGGCTCGCAAGGCCGTCGTTTATCTCTTCACCGAGGAAGATGATACGGTCCTTCAGCAGGCGCGAATAGATGTCGTATGAGCGCTCGCCATGCCCCGTCTGTTCGATTACGTATGGGATCAATGCCATGATTGCCTCCTTTATTATACCTCTCTCTACTATATTTATACCCCGATAATGGCGGTTTCAAACATATAGTCCACCGCTTTCCGGTTTTTTATGTCCTCTTTTATGAGCGAAAGCTGTGATTTCCCCAGATAATCGACCAATTTCTCCTTTTCAAGGCCGTACTGCGCAGCCATCTGCGTCAGTTCCTCGTCGACTTCCGCTTCACTCGCGTCAAAACCTTCGGCCTTCGCGACGCTCTTTATAATAAGGCGCATCTTCACGCGCTTTTCGGCTTCCCCGCGCGTCTGCTCACGGAAGGCGGCGGGGTCCTGGCCTATGTACTGGAAATACTGCTGCGCGTCGATCCCCTGCTGCTTGAGCCCCTGCGCGAACTCGTTCATCATGTCATCCATCGCGTCTTCTATCATCGAGCGGGGTACGTCAAACTGGTTCGTCTCGTAGACCGCTTCGAGCACGGCGTTCTTCTTCTCGTACCCGGCGCGTTCCTCCGCGGCCTTCGTAAGCTTCTCGCGAATATCCGCTTTCAGTTCCGCAAGCGTATCGAACTCGCTGGCGTCCTTCGCAAAATCATCGTTCAGCTCGGGGCGTTCCTCCTTGCGGACCTCATTTACCGTCACCTTGAAAACGGCCTCCTTGCCCTTCAGGTCTTCCGAATGGTATTCCTCGGGGAAGGTGACTTTCACCTCGACCTTGTCGTCTTTCGCCGCGCCGATAAGCTGTTCCTCGAAACCCGGGATAAAGGTCCCCGAACCGAGTTTCAGGTTCTGGCCCTGAGCCGTGCCGCCCTCAAACTGCACCTCGCCGGTATAGCCCTCGTAATCGATATTCACAATATCCCCGTCCGCCGCCGCGTCTTCGGAGCTGACAAAACGGCTGCCCTTCGTCTGCATGGCTTCGAGTTCCTTGTCGACGTCCTCGTCCGTGACTTCGTGCCGCACATCCTTGATTTGCACGCCCGTATAGTCTTTCACCTCTATTTCGGGGGGAACGGCGACGGTGACCGTAGCCGTAAAACCCTCGCCCTTCTTCACTTCGCTGAATTCTACGCGCGGCATCTCGATGGGCTCTATCGCAAGCTCCCCGAGGGCAGCCGGATATTCGCCCTGCATCAGTTCGTCTATCGCGCTCTCCATAAATACGGATTCCCCGTAATGCTGTTCGATGATTTTGCGCGGGGCCTTGCCCTTGCGGAAACCATCGACCACGTACTTGTCCTTCGTCTTCTTATATACTTCTATTTGCGCGTTTTCGAACGTTTCGGCGTCGAATGCCATCGTGAACTTCACGTCGTTGTTGTCTCTCGAAATAAATGTTGTCTCCATCAGTGATCCTTCCGTCTATTGTAGTCAGTTTTACCTTATCATTATAACATTTGATTATTACCAGTCAAAGAAGCCGTCAAACGGGTCGTCGCTGCCGCTGCCGTTTTCGGGCGCCTGCGAGCCGTCCGAGCCGGCCTCACTGTCCTGCTGCGGCGTGCCGTAAACCTCCGACTGCGGCGCGAGCTTTATATCTACCTCATACTCTTTCCCGTCGCGGACATAGGTGATTTTCACGGTTTCGCCGGCGCTGTAATTCAGCAGTTCCTTGATAAGCTCCGTCGATGTCTCTATTTTCTTGCCGTTTACGGCGATAATGACGTCTTTCATAATAAGGCCCGCTTTGTCCGCCGGCGATGAAATCGTGACTTCATTGATAAAGGCGCCCGTATCGACGCCGAGCTTCAATTCCGGATACTGTTCGGCAATATCCGCAGCGTTCGAGGTCGTCACTCCCATATAAGCGCGCTCGAAATTGCCGGTCTTGATGACCTTCTCGACAATGGGCTTCACGGTATTGACCGGTATGGCGAAACCCATGCCCTCGGCGGACGCCTTCGCCGTATTGATGCCTATCACGTGACCCTCGGCGTTCAGCAGCGGTCCGCCGCTGTTGCCGGGGTTGATAGCCGCGTCGACCTGTATGAGTCCCTCCATGCGCGTCGTCTTCGTCTCTGAGGACGCTATTATGGAACGGTTCAGGCCGCTGACGACGCCCTGCGTAATGCTGCCGCTGAACTCAAACCCGAGCGGATTGCCGATTGCCGCGACATAGGAGCCGATGCGCACCTTATCCGAATCGCCGAATTCAACGGGCGTCAATCCCGCCTCGTCCACCTTCAGCACCGCGAGGTCTATCGCGTCGTCGTTCCACAGCAGCTTCGCCTGCGCTTCCTTTCCCGTCGGCAGCAGGACCGCTATGCTCGTTGCGGCGCCGTCGCCTATCACGTGCGAATTCGTCAGGATATAGCCGTCGCTGTGAACGATAATGCCGCTGCCCTCGCCCGTAGCCTCGCCGCTCTGGCCAAAATAGCTCTGCGTACGCATGGTCATCTTAATGCCGACCACTGAGTCCAAGACCTTCTGCGCGACGGCTTCCGTCGTACCCAGGTCTTCCGAGGGGGTAATCGTAATGCCGCCTCCGGGACTGACAGCGGCCGGACGACCGGATACGGCAGCGCCAATGAGTCCGCCGCCGATAGCGGCGACCGCAACCGCGCAGACCGAAATAATAATGAACGCCACTATCACGGAGCGCCGGAGGCCGTAGACGCGCGGCTCCCTCGCCGCAGACGGCGCCGTACCCGCGTACGCGGCATACCCCGCCTGCGTCGCCGCGTCAGAGGCCGGCGTTTCCTGCGCGCCGCCATACGAGCCATAGCCCGCCTGCGCCGCCGTGTCAAAGGCCGGCGTTTCCTGCGCGCCGCCATACGAGCCATAAACGGCCTGCGCCGCCGCGTCAGAGGCCGGCGCTTCCTGCGCGCCGCCATATGAGCCATAGACGGCCTGCGCCGCCGCGTCATAGGCCGGCGCCACCGGCGTTACCCGGGTTTCCGGAGCTTCCGACTGCCCCGCCGATGCGGGGGACTCCGGTATCTCCTGTGGTCCCGCCTCCGCGCGCGGCGCCTCCTGCCGAGTCTGCTCATAGCCGCGATACTGATAGACCGTACCGCTTTCTTCAAGCGCCTTCAGCTTTTCTCTCTTGTTTTCCGAAAACTTGTCATCCATTATACTGTCCCCTTTTATGCGTGCCGTTCCGGCGCGTTCCTCAGCCGTCAGCCAGCTTCTTATACGTATGGTAACGTTCCCGCGCGTTCCCCTCCGCCGCCTCAAACAGCTGCTCTGCAATATCCGGAAATTCGGATTGCAGCGACCGGTACCGGACCTGGTCGAGAATATAGTCCCGGAAACTCTCCGTCGGTTCCTTCGAATCGAGGATAAACGGGTTCTTCCCCTCCTTTTTCAAATCGGGGTTGAAGCGGTAAAGATGCCAATAGCCTGACGCGACCGCGTCCTTAATATTCTCCTGCGACTTGCCCATGCCCTTGCGCATACCGTGGTTGATGCACGGCGCGTAACAGATAACGAGCGACGGCCCGTTGAACTGCTCGGCTTCGACAATCGCCTTCATAAACTGGTTTTTGTCCGCGCCCATGCCGACCTGCGCGACATAGACATAGCCGTAACTTATGGCCATCATGCCGAGGTCCTTTTTCTTGATACGCTTGCCGGACGCCGCAAATTTCGCGATGGCCGCCGCCGGCGTCGCCTTTGAGGACTGCCCTCCCGTATTCGAATAGACTTCCGTATCGAATACGAGCACGTTGACGTCCTCGCCGGACGCAAGCACGTGGTCGAGCCCGCCGTAGCCGATGTCATAGGCCCAGCCGTCACCGCCGAGCGCCCACACGGATTTTTTCACGAGGAAGTCTCTGCGGGCGAGTATCTCCGCTATCGCTTCGGCGGCCTCACCGCCCGCCTGCTCTTTTTCGAGCGCCGTGACGAACGCGTCGCTGACGCGGCGCGTCTCTTTCTTGTCGTCTTTCAGGAGCGTCCATTCGGCCGCCGCGTCCTTCAGTTCGGCGGAAACCGCGCTGTCGTTCAGCACATCCACGCAGTCGTCTATCTTACTGCGGATATGGTCAACCGCGACCTTCATGCCGAAACCGTATTCGGCATTATCCTCAAAGAGCGAATTTGCCCATGAGGGGCCTCTGCCCTCTTTATTTTTCGTATACGGCATCGACGGCGCCGAAGCGCCCCATATGGACGAACAGCCCGTAGCGTTCGCAATCATCATGCGGTCGCCGAAAAGCTGCGTCACGACCTTGATATACGGCGTCTCGCCGCAGCCCGCGCAGGCCCCGGAAAATTCGAGATACGGCAGCGCGAATTGGCTGCCCTTGACGGACTCCTTGTTCGCGATGCCATCCTTTATCGTCACGGTTTCGAAAAAGCGCCAATTGTCCTCCTGAACCTCATCCCAACCGCCGGAACTCATTGTGAGCGCCTTTTCCTTAGCGGGACAGATGTCCGCACAGTTGCCGCAGCCGAGGCAGTCGAGCGGGCTGACCTGTATACGGTAGCCGAGGCCCTCGAAGCCCTTGCCCGCAGCGGGCAGGGTCTCGAACGATTCCGGCGCTTTCGCGGCTTCGCCCGCATCGACAAGCGCCGGGCGTATGGCCGCGTGCGGACAGACAAACGAGCACTGATTGCACTGTATGCAGTTATTCTTGTCCCATACGGGCACGCTGGTTGCGACGCCGCGCTTTTCATAGGCCGCCGTCCCCGACGGGAAAGCCCCGTCCTCGCGGCCGACAAACTTGCTGACCGGAATACTGTCGCCCTCCTGCCGGTTCATCGGCACGAGAACTTCCTCGATAAACTCCGGATACGCGCTTTTTTCTGTAACGTCATCAGTAGCCGTGCGCCACGATTCCGGTACTTCCACCTTGACCGCGTTCTCTATGCCGGCATTCACGGCCGCATAGTTCATATCGAGTATCTGCTGCCCCTTCTTCCCGTAGGCGGCGTCGATGCCCTCTTTCAGATACGTGACGGCGTCATCAAGGGGAATGACGCCCGTCAGCTTGAAGAA
>JAITEX010000181.1 GCA_031281765.1 Eubacteriales Family XIII. Incertae Sedis bacterium
ACCCTCCTTGTCGAACAGGCTAAGGAGGAAGGCGGCATCCGCGCGGACATCGAGACCGGCACCGCCGTTGACAGCCTGCTCGGCGTCTATTATTCCATCCTCTACGAAACGCCGCTCACCGAACCGAACGATGAGAAAGCCTGCAAGCAACGCGTTGCCAGAATGCTCGACATCGTGCTTGACGGCCTGCGGTGAGAGCGGAAACCGTAGCGGGGAGTATCAACGGAATGAATGCGCGCCCCGCGGGCGGCCCATTTTCAACCCGAAGAACCCAATGAGGAAAACCGCGAGAAAGAGCGCGGCGGGGATAAGGGCGAGCGTGTATATGAGGGAGTAGCCATTTCCGCGCGCCATATACCCCATAATGAAGGCCCCTATGCCAAGCCCGATGTCGTAGTAGCTAAAATAGGCGGCGCTCGCGATGCTGCGGCGCTCGGGCGCCACACAGTCGATGGCCCACGCCTGAAGCCCGGGCTGTACCGCCCCGAGCATCATTCCGTTAAAGGCCCCCGCAAGGAGCAAAACATCGAGGCTGTTTGAAATCGAAAAAAGGTATATGCCGATAAGCGCCATCACCCCTCCGGGAATCATGACATAGGCGGCGCCTTTCCGGTCATAGAGACTGCCGATGACCATCCTCGTGAGGAACGACACCCCCGTTTGGCAGAAATAAAAAACGGGGAAATTTTTTATCCCCTTTTCCACGGCAAGCAACGGGAGGAAATTCAGTTCCGAACTTCTGTAGAGGCCGAAGAGGACAAGCAGTATCATATGCAGCAGGAGCGCCTTGTCAAAGACGCGCGAAACAAACGGCGGCGCCTTGGCATGCTTCTGCGGCCGCGGCGCTATCACTTCCCGCGGCGGCCGGAAGAACCCGACAGCGACGGTGCAGAGCAGCTGGCCCACGCATGCGGTGACAAAAGCCGCCGGATAGCCGGTGTGTTCGGCAAGATAAAGGGCGGCAACCGGCGAAAGCGCGGACATGAGCGTATTGCCCATGCCGAAATACCCGATGCCTTCGCCGCGGCGCAGATCCGGCAGTATATCGGCGGCGAGCGTGGTGCAGAGCGCCGACACGATGCCAAAGGCAAACCCCATGAGGATGCGGTAAAGGAGAATCCCCGCGACCGTGTCCGTAAAAGTGTAGCCGAGGGAGATGCCCGCAGATATGGCCGTACAGAGGGCGAGCAGCAGTTTTCGATTCATCTTGTCTAAGATAAGCGGGGAAACGAACCGCATAAGTATTGCCGCCATCGTAAAGCCCGCGGACGTGATGCCGACATCCTTGCTGTCGCCGCCACAGGCGACAATATACAGCGCGAGCAGCGGCATCATCATAGAAAAGCCATAGGAAAACAGGACATTGACCGCGCAGAGCACAATATAGTCCTTTGTCCACAGTTTCGGTTTTGCCGGAGCGTCCCCTCTTGTCTTCTTCATTCCAAACCTTGCGATGAGATAGTGGCCCGGGATCCGCGCCACTACCTCATTATTGCTCCTGCCCGGCCGGTCACATCATGTGGCTCGGCAGATACGTCACGATGCCCGGGAAAAGCGCTATGATAAGCGCGCACACGATATACGTGAGCATGAACGGGCATGAGCCTTTGAACACCTTGCTTATCGGCACGTCGCACACCACCGAAGTGACGAATACCGACATCCCGACCGGCGGCGAAATCGCGCCAAGCCCCATAATGACTATCATGTATATGCCAAACCATATCGGGTCATAGCCAAGATCGGCGACGACCGGCAGGAAAATAGGCGTGGTGAGCAGCATAATGGGCAGGACTTCGATGGCCGTGCCGAGCAGGAAGTAAATCACCGTGATAATGACGATGACCATGAACGGAGACACATCGAGGCCGGTGACGAAATCCCCCAGCGTTATGGGTATGCGCGTGAGCGTAAAGAATTTGTTAAAAACCTCCGAACCCGCGAGCAGCATATAGATGACCACCGACATAACGAGGGTATTGCTGATTGCCTTCATCATCATCTTGATTGAAAAGGTCCTGCTTATTATCGTCAAAAGCACCATACCGAACACGCCCACGACGCCGGCTTCGGTCGGCGTGAACCATCCGAAGAAGAGGCCGCCCATAGCCACCAGAAAGAGCGCTATGATTTTCAGCAGGGAGCCGTTCTTCAGCGCCTGAAGCTTTTCTTTCCGCGTAGCCTTCGCAGCCGCCGGAGCGGCGTTCGGACTTATCAGCGCCCATATCTGAATGGTAATAATAAAGAGTATCATCAGCAGTATGCCCGTGAGTATGCCCGCCATAAACAGGCGTCCTATCGACTGCATGGAGATAAGCCCGTAGGTGATGAGCGGAAGGCTCGGCGGTATCAGCGTGGCGAGTGAAGCGCCGGAGCCGATTGACGCCGTTGAAAGTTCATCCGAGTAGCCGTAGCGCTTCATTTCCGGGTAGGCGACGCGGCTCATCATGGAGGCCGTCGCCGAGCCCGAACCGCATATGGCGCCGAATACGGCGCAGACGATCTGGCACGCTGAAGCGAGTATGCCCCTCCTGCCGCCGCTGAGCTTGCTTATCGTATCAAAGAGGTCCCGCCCGAGGCCGGACTCCGCCGCTATATCACCCATCAGCATGAACATCGGCGCGACCGATGTCATATAGGCCACAAAGGTGTTATATATATCGTCCGTCAAAAAATTCATCGCGCTCAGCGGGTTTGGCAGCAGCAGCATACAGCCCACCACTCCGCAAAGCATCATGCAAAGGGCCACATTCAGCCCCGTAAACAAGAGCACACAAAATGCAATAGTAATAATAATTCCGATTGTTGTTGGATCCATAGTTTTCCTCCCCGTTCCTATCCTTTGTGCGGACGCCCTTACACAATCATGTCGCGTTCAAGAAGTACCGGTTCATCTTCTTTGACCTTCGGAACCGGCTTGATAATACGCTTGGCGTGCACCACCGTGAAATACAGGTATACGAGCGTGGCAAGAAAGAAACAGATCGCCATCAGCCCGTAAAAATAGTAGAGAGGTATTTTAAAGCTATCTGTGCTCCTCTTGATTTCTATCATTTCAGGAATCGTAAGTATGTAATAATAGGTGACATACCCGAACACCGCGGCGGTTATGAGATTCACTATGGTGCGGAAAACGCTCCCTACCCTCGCGGGGAACCAGTCGATGACCTGTGTTACCGCGATATGCCGGTCGAGATAACCCGCCCTGCCGAGAACCAGCGCGTTCGCCGTCAACATGCCGTATTGCACTATCTCAATGGCTCCGGGTATCGAATAATGGAAAATGGCTCGCATAAGGATATTCGCCATTGTCGATATGGCTACGAGAATAAGGACGACTGCGGCAACTTTTTCAAATATCGTCGTACTCCTTCCGAGCAGCTTGTCAATCATATTGCCCTCCAAAGTTATTACGGGCTGCCTATGCGTACGGCAGCCCGTTCTTGTTCAATATACTGCTATTTGGATTGATGGTCGCGCAACCACGCGAGGGCTTCCGAACCCTTCAGGCCGTTGCCGTCCAATTTCTTTGCCATTTCGTCGAGGGTCGGCCCCGCCGCTTCGACAAACTTAGCTACTTCTTCGTTGCTCAGCTCGATAAACTGGAAGTCCGGGTTTACGGCGAGCGTGTTTTCCTTGGCGTTTGCAGTGGTCTGAGCGAGATAATCGGCGCAGACTTTCTGCATCTCGACGCATACCTCATCGACAGCCGCCTTGAGCTCGTCGTCGAACGAATTGTACCGGTCGAGGCTCATGAAGATGCCGAAATCGGCGTGCTCAAACGGAAGCCTCGTAAACGAGTCACATACTTCGCCAAGGTTGAATGCCGGAATCGCGTGATCGTTCGTGTTCGCGGCCGTGATGGTATTCAGTCTGAGAGCCTCATACATATCGCCCGAAGCAACGTCGACGGAACTGGCGCCCAACTTGTTGAACAGCGGGATGAACTGCGGCGTGTTACGAATCTGAAGCCCCTTGATGTCCGAATACTTCGAGATAGGCTTAGTTGAAACGAGCCCGAAATTGCCCGTATCATAGAGCGCGATAATCTTATAGTCGCCGATGGTCGCGTCGGGGAACTCCTGGATATATTCGTAGATAACCTTCGTGAACGCCTCTGCGTTGCTGTAATTCAGACCGGGGGCTGTCAGAAGTTCATAATAGGGGTACTGGCCCGAATAGCGCGTAAAGGAATCGATACCCGAGTCGACACTGCCGTTCTTCAGGTTGTCCAATGTCTTGCCGGGTGAGGAAAGCGAACCGCTGGGATAGATTTCGACCTCGATACGTCCGCCGGACTTTTCCTTCATAAGGTCAGCAAACTTCTGTTCCAAAAGGTCATAACGGTCGGAGCCGGGGGCGTCATTGGAGGCATAGCTGATTTTAATGACCTCTTTCGGTTCCTCGCTTGCGGGCGGATTGGCGTCGCCACTCGGTTCCGGCTCCTCGTCCTTGCTGCCACAGCCGGACAACGCAAACGCAAGCGCCATCGCGAGACAAAGCGCAACCGCCAAGATACGATACTTCTTTTTCATCATGTTGTTCTCCTTCTTAACTCCTGACTACTAAAGCGGTAAAAAATAAATGGGTACTATTATTTTACCTCGGATTGACCGCTCTCATTATCAGCCTTTCATATCTCATAATAAGTAAACGTTGTTTATTGCCGCCGGCCACCGTATCTGCGTTATACTATTACTATGATGAAAGACAATGGACACCGTGAAAAGAACACTATCGAAACATATCTGCTGCAGGCGCTTGACCTGTATGACCTCGCGGGGTTGGCCTGCGGCGTGCGCGTCGGAGCGGACAGCCCGCTGTCAAACGCGGGACTTGACGAAGAATTTGCCTGCGGGTACGCGGATTTTGAAGAGAAGCTGCCGCTTGAAGCCGGAGACGCCTTTCACTGCGCGTCTCTGTCGAAACTGTTCGTCGGCGCGGCAGCCCTGCGGCTTGCAGACAAGGGGCTGCTCGACCTTGACGGACGCTT